>CAMHBH010000121.1 GCA_946183175.1 uncultured Oscillibacter sp. | reverse complement strand
ACGCCGTCTACTTTCAGGGCGGCTTGACGTGGTACCACGCAAAGACCGGAATCTTGCTCAGCCTACAAAAACTCCTCGACGCGAATCTGACAAAACTGCCGTAAACGCGCGGGCCGTCTCCTGTCAATGGGGGCGGCCCGTGGCCATTCACCCGCGCGCCGCGCGGGGCATAGGATGAGCGGAGAGGAGGAGTACCATGGACCACTATCTAATACTGGCCCGCTCGGTGACGTACGCCCAGCGTATGCAGAAGGCGCTCGACCGGGCGGGGATATCCAGCCGGGTATACCGCGCGCCGCGCGACCTGACCAACCTCGGTTGCGCCTACGCCGTGCGTATCGCGCCCGCCGACCTGCGCGAGACCCTTCTGACGCTTCACAGGGAGAAGTTGAACCCTGTTCAGATATTCGCTTACCACCGCGGACTGTATCAGGAGGCGGGACATGATTTACCTTGACAGCGCCGCCACGACATTCCAGAAGCCGCCGGAAGTCTCCGCCGCCGTGCGCGGGGCGTTGCGGAGCCTCACGACCCCCGGACGCGGCGCGTACCCGGAGGCCCTACAGGCCGCCGAAACGGTTTTAGCCTGCCGGGAGGAAATCGCGGCGTTGTACGGCGTCGCGCGCCCGGAAAACGTAGTCCTGACGCTCAACGCCACCCACGCGCTGAATTTGGCGATAAAGAGCGCGGTACCGCGCGGGGGGCGCGTGGTCATCTCGGGCTACGAGCACAACGCCGTCACGCGCCCGCTCGCCGCCCTACAGGCCGAAATACACGTCGCCGACGCCCCGCTGTTCCAGGAGGCCGCGACTATGGCGGCGTTCGAGAAGCTCGTCACCCCCGGCACAAGCGCGGTCGTCTGTAATCACGTCTCCAACGTGTTCGGGTATATTCAGCCCGTGGAGTGGCTGTCGGAACTCTGCCGCAAGCGGGGCGTGCCGCTTATCCTGGACTTGTCGCAGTCGGCGGGCGTGATTGCGCTGGACTTGTCGAAATTGCGTCCGGCGTTCGCGGCCATGCCGGGGCATAAGGGCCTGTACGGGCCGCAAGGTACGGGCGCGCTGATTTGCGGGGAGGGCGTCGAGACCGCGCCGCTACTCGAAGGCGGTACGGGTACGATGTCGGTCTCGCAACAAATGCCCGACTTCCTTCCGGAACGTCTGGAGAGCGGAACGCCGAATATGCCGGGAATCGCCGGACTGCTGGAAGGCGTGCGGTTCGTGCGGCGGAATGGCGTCGAGACGCTGTGCGGCGCGGAGCGTCGGCTAACCATGCTCGCGGCGGACGGCCTGCGCGAAATCCCGGGTGTACGGGTATTCGCGCGCCCGGGTTGCGGCGACCAGAGCGCGGTACTGTCGTTTCTGCCGCCCGCCGGAGACGTGGAGCGCCTCGGCGACGCCCTCGGAGAGCGTGGAATCGCCGTGCGCGCCGGCCTGCACTGCGCGCCGCTGGCCCACCGTACCGCCGGGACACTCCGCACGGGTACCGTACGCGTCAGCTTTTCGGCCTTCAACACGGCGGAGGAAGTACGGCGGTTTCTGTCGGCTGTGCGCGAAATCCTGCGCGACAATCCGGAGTTTCAGCCCTGAACGCCGCCCCTTCGACTTTCCGCGCAGTATCGGAGGGGCGAACGCGAATTTTTATCCGGTAAAACCTTGCAATCCCGGCGCGCGTTCTATATAATAGGTGCGGCACGCGGTCACGCGTCCGAATCAAACGCGAGGGGATGATGGAGCTGAATATCGCCGACATTTTCGCCATGATTGGAAGATACCTTCTGTCCATCCAGTTTTCCGGCTATCTGGACATCGCCGTCATGGTCTATGTCCTCTACCGCGCCCTGTTACTGGTGCGCAAAACGCGGGCCGTCAGTCTGGTGAAAGGACTTCTCGTCTTTCTGGGGGTTCTTCTGGTTTCCACCGTCTTGCAGCTACACGGCGTCAACTACATCATAAACCGCCTCGTGGACTGGGGCGTACTCGCCCTGATTATCCTGTTCCAGCCGGAAATACGCCGTATCCTGGAACAGATGGGAAGCCGCCGCTTTATGGCCATTCTCACCCCCACCGTCAGCGCGGGCCTCATGGAGCAGATGATTTCACAGACCGTCCTCGCCTGTACGGAGATGAGCCAGTCGCGCACGGGCGCGTTGATTGTCTTCGAGCGGGAAATCAAGCTGGACGAGCTCGTCAGGAGCGGTACCGTACTGGACGCGTCGGTCTCGGGCGAGCTGTTGAAGAATATCTTCTTCGTCAAGGCGCCCCTGCACGACGGGGCCGTGATTGTACGCAACGGGCGGATTCTTGGCGCGGGGTGCGTCCTGCCGCTGAGCAAGAACGTGAATTTGTCTCGGGACCTGGGCACGCGACACCGGGCCGGAATCGGCATGAGCGAAAATTCCGACGCCGTGGTCGTGATTGTCTCGGAGGAGACTGGGACAATATCCGTCGCCAACGGCGGCATGCTCAAGCGACACCTCAAGGCCGAAACGCTCGAAAACCTTCTCCGGAACGAACTGCTAAAGCCGGAGGACACCGAGACACAGAAACAACGTTTCCCGCTCTTTTCGTTCCTGAAGCGCAAGGAGGAGACACCGCATGAATGACAACACGCCGAAAGACAGCCGGGGCCTTTACCTGCTGATTGCCGTCGTACTCGCGCTGGGAATCTGGTTTTTTGTGGACGAGTACGGGAATAATGGGAGCGCCTATCAGGCTAAAATGGAAATCAGGGAGATACCCATTGAGTATCTCGGCAAGGAACAGCTCGCCGACCGGGGCCTGATGCTGCTCAGCGACGGGACTACGGAGAGCGTCGACTTGACATTCGAGGGCCCGCGCCTGCTCGTCGTACAGCTCGACCGCGACGCCGTGCGCCTGACCGTAGACCTGACGGGAATCACGACCACCGGGACGCAGACACTACGCTATAACCGGGCGTACCTCAACGAACAGGGCCGCGCGACACTCTCGGCGAATCAGAAGTACGCGAAACTCACGGTGACGGTCTCCCGGAACAGCGTGGAGAGCGCCACGGTGAATATCGGGGAGATGAGCCACAAAGAGGTTGACGTGCGCTGTGAGCTCAACGGGAACGTGGCCGACGGCTGCTCCGCCGGGGAAATCCAGCTCTCGCAGTCGGTCATTGACGTACAGGGACAGGAAGACGCCCTCAACGAGATTGCCTACGCGAAGGTGTCGCTGATTCTCGGCGACGCCGCGATGGAATCCGTCACGCAGTCGCTGAACTGCCAGCTCTACAACGACTCCGACGAACCCCTCGACATGGAGCAGTTCTACCTCAAAACCAAGCAGATTACGGCTACTCTCCCCATCTACATGACGAAGCAACTGCCCCTGACGATTACGCTTGTCAGCGAGGGGAAAATCAGCGAGAGCGATGTCAGCTACCTGATACGCCCGGAGACTGTCACGGTGTCCGGGGAGGCCTCGGCGCTCAATGGCGTGGAGGAAATCAACCTCGGCGAAATGAACCTGCTCAGCCTCGTCGGGTCTGGCGCGCGGACGTTCCACACCTACGCGGTCATAGTCCCCGAAGGGTGTACGAACCGGAGCGGCGTTTCGACCGCAACGCTGGAAATCGCGTTCAAGGACATGACGACGCGAACCGTCACGACCTCGAATTTCCACCCCGACGCCGATTTGCCCGCCGGGAAATCCGTCGTCTTTGAGACCGAAAGTCTGGACGTGCAGATTTACGGCCCCGCGCAGTCCGTACAGGCCGTGACGGGCGACGACATTCAAGTGACGCCCAACCTCGACGACTTCTCCTCCGCGAGCGGAAGCTACTCCGTTCCGGCGGAATTTACGATACCCGGTTTCCGGAAAGTCGGCGTGCTGGGCACGTACCAGTTACAAGTGCAGATTCTGGATTCCTCCGGAACCTGACGGACAGGAAAAGCCAAATGACACAAAGTGCTACTTTCCGGAAAGTGCGCTTTGTGACGGACAGGAGAAAACAAATGACACAAATTGCCACCGTAGAGCGCGTATTGGACGCCACACACGCGGAGATTTCGGTACCTCGCAAGTCGGCCTGCGGGCACGACTGCGCCGAATGCGCCGGGTGCGGCGTCACCGGAATGGCCGTGCGCGCCCGGGCGCTCAACCCCATCGGCGCGGAACCCGGTCAACAGGTCGTCGTGCGCAGCGATACCAAAAATATGCTCCGTATGATTGCCATCGTCTACCTGCTCCCCGTCGTACTCTTCTTGACGGGCTACGTCGCGGGCGTGGCGCTGACGCAAAGCGTCGCCGTACAGTACGCGCTCGCGCTGTGCGGGTTCGCGCTGGGGTTCGTCCCCGCCGTCCTCTACGACCGACGCCTCCGCGCAGCCGGCGGGCCGTCGCTCACCATCGTGCGCCGCTTCTGATATGTTCGGCTACGTGCGCCCCCCGCTCGACGGCCTCCCCGACGCGGAAACCGACCGTTTCCGCCGCGCCTACTGCGGCCTCTGCCATACGCTCTCCCGGCGCGGCGCGGTCGCCCGCTGGGTGCTCAACTACGACTTTACCCTGCTGGCAATCCTGCTTTCGGACGGCGACGGCCCCACGGACACGCGCCGCTGTGCCGTGCACCCGCTCCGCGCCCGGCCCTGCATGGCCCCGTCCGGCGCTATGGAACTCGCCGCCGACGAAAGTCTGATTCTCGCCTACTGGCAACTCCGCGACCATGTCGACGACAACAGCGGCGTAAAGCGTGTGCCGTTCCGTGCGGCGTCGGGCGCGCTCCGCGACGCCTACCGCCGCGCCGCCGCCGCCCGCCCGGAGTTCGACCGCCACGTACAGGCTCAGCTCAACATTCTGCGCCGTCTGGAACGCGCGCGGTGCAAGTCGCTCGACGCCCCCGCCGACGCGTTCGCCGTCCTGTTACGCGACGCCGCCCGCGATGTCGAACCCCTCGCGCGGCGGCGCGTACTGGAACAGATTTTCTACCATTTGGGGCGCTGGGTGTACCTCGTCGACGCCGCCGACGACCTCCGCCGCGACGCCCTCTCCGGCGATTACAACCCCGTCGCCCTGCGCTACCGCCTCCCCGACGGCCTCTGGACGCCAGACGCCCGCCGCGATTTCGCTGTCACCCTCGACCACTCCGTACACCACATGGCCGCCGCGTTTGAACTCTGGGATTTCGGCCCGTGGCGTCCGCTCCTGGAACGTATCTTCTACGCCGGCCTCTTCCAGATTGGCCGCGCCGTGCTCGACGGCACCTATCACAAACCACGAAAGTGAGGTGGATTGATGAAAGACCCGTATCAGGTTCTGGGCGTCCCGGAAAGCGCCTCGGACGACGAAATCAAGCGGGCTTACCGGGAACTCGCCCGGAAATATCACCCCGACAACTACCAGAATAACCCGTTGGCCGACCTCGCCGAAGAGAAAATGAAGGAAATCAACGCCGCCTACGAGGAAATCACCAAGCGCCGCGCCAACGGATACGCCCCCAACAGCCGCGCCGCGTCCCCCGGAGGCACCTACTACGAGACGCGCTACGATTCCTCCTACAACGCCTCACCCAACCTACAGCAGATTCGCCGACACATACAGGCCGGGAACCTCACCGAGGCCGAAGCGCTCCTCAACCGCTACCCCGACCACAACGCCGAGTGGTACTTCCTGCGCGGCGTCATCCGCTACCAGCGCGGATGGATGGACGACGCAAAGAGCGACTATCGCCGCGCCTGTCAGATGGACCCCGGCAACACCGAATACCGGCAGGCCCTGCACTACATGGAGCACGGCCCCGCGCGTACATACTCGCCCTACGGCTCTTTCGGTACGGACTTGTGCTGTGCGAGTATGTGCGCGAATGCCTGTCTGAATCCGGGCTGCGTGTGCCCGCTCATCTGCTGTTACTGATTTCAAAGGAAGTGTTACCATGATTCGGAGCATGACCGGATACGGACGCGCCGGACAAGTCCGCGACGGGCGGGAAATCACCGTCGAACTCCGCTCTGTCAACAACCGCTACCTCGACTGTACCGTGAAAATGCCGCACCTGTACCTGTTCGCGGAGGACGCGCTGAAAAAGACGGTACAGCGTAGCGTGTCGCGGGGGAAAGTCGACGTATTCGTGACGGTGGACGCGTCGGCGGCGGACACCGTCAAGGCCCGCGTAAACCGCGAACTCGCCGAGCGGTACGTCGCGGCTTTACAGGAACTCTCCGAGATTGCCGGAACCGATTTGACCGGGCAGTTGCTGACGCGCTTCCCGGACGCGCTGACGGTCACGAAAGAGGAGGCCGACTTCGCGGCGGTCACGGCGGACTTGTGCGCCGTACTGGAAGAGGCGCTGGAGGCGTTCCAGGCTATGCGGGCGGCGGAGGGCGCGAAACTCGCCGGGGATATCGGCGCGCGCCTGGACACCATCGAACGCCTCACGGCGGAAGTCGAGGCGCGTTCGCCCG
>CAMHBH010000120.1 GCA_946183175.1 uncultured Oscillibacter sp. | reverse complement strand
AGGAACCCGCGCCGTATGTGGCGTTCGTCGCGACTTCTCCCCCGGGGCGCGACTGCAACACGCCGTCATCCCACCAGAGGTTGACGATTTCGGGCGATTCGTTGTCTTTGAGGTTGATTTCGGCGTCGCGCAGGTTGATTCCGCCGTTGAGCGCCGGAAAGCGGAACGTATGGACGGCCCTCGGTTTGGGCATGCCCGATAATTTTACAACAGCCATTCCGAACCTCCGAAACCGTAATCCGCCCGCGTCTCCGTGTACTCGGCGCGTATCCGCCGGGCGGAAATGCGCGTTAAGAGTGTCTCGAACTCGTTCATCAGCGCGGCGTAGAGGAACTCGTTTTCGTCGGCGACGAGGTAGGCGGCGGCGTAGTAGCAGGCGGCGCGCGTCCAGTTCTCCGGGGCGGAGAGGTCGTAATTGTCGCCGGGGTCGTCGGGGAGCGTGTCGGGGGACACATGCCCGAACGGGTCAAGCGACAGGGCAATTTGCGACAGCCCCGTGTTGACAAGGTTCGGTATCCGGCTGATGATGTCGGACTGCTGGTTGTAGGCGGGGGAGACCGCCTCCCCCGCGATACTCTGACGGTTTATCAGTTCCAGCGTGAAGCGCCGGATTCGCGCGTAAGTCAAGGCGGCCTCCCCCTTTCGGTCACTCGGTCGGATTCGCCGCGCCTTCCGTGAACGTCGCGGCGGGCGCGGCGCCGTGGTAGAAAATCGCGTTCTTCTTCTGATTCAAGATGAACACGTCGTAGAGGATGCGCCCCTCGACGAGCCAGCCGGAAATCCCGGGCGGGTCGGTGTGGGTCTTGTGCTCGTTCAACTGCTTCGGGCCGCACGCGGCGACGGGGTGCGTCAGGATGAACGCCGCCCCGACGGGCAGTCGGGACGCCGGGACGCGCACGATACGCACGCCGTCCACGTCGCCGATGACGCCCCTGTCGACCATTTCCTTGGAGCGCTGGGACGCAATCATGAACGCCGGGTCCTGCTTCAAGAGATTGGAGAACTTGTACGAGCAGAAGCACACGCGCCCGCTGTCCGGGACATTGGCGTTACCTAACGCCTCCTGCGCATTCAGAAACAGCTCGTAGGCGTTCTGTTTCGTCGCGGCGGTGGTCGCGGTCTGACTGTTGTCGGCGGCGGCCTTCGCCAGTTTCCAGAAGGCGTAGCGGTCATATTCCGGAATCACGACTTCCCGGACTTCCCGCGCCAGCGCGCGCCCGGCGTCCATTGTCATTTGCGTCTGGTTCTTGTCGGCGCGGTCGATAACGAACGCAAAAGCGCGGTCGCGGTTGAGCTGGAGTTCCTGTACGTCGTTGGTGAGGTTGGCGGGGGTGCCGTAGCGGTTCGAGGCCCCGGTGCGGTTGTAGTTGTTCAGGGGCACGGTCGGAATCGAATAGACGTTGACCGTCCGGACGCCCTGAAAGCTGTAGTCGTTGTTGAGTGCAAGCGCGGCCTGCGACGCGCGGCTGAACCGTTCGTCGACTTTCGGCGCGTACTTGCTCGCCAGATTGACAGTGCCGGTCGGCATAATACTACCTCCTTGTTACCATTCGGAATCGAAGCCCTTCAAGAACGGGTCGGACTGCTCGGGTGCGGCCCCGTTGGTACCCTTGACGGGCGCGGCGGCGCGGTTGCCGGCGGCCTTTTTGAGCGCGGCGACTTCCCGCCGTAAACTTGCGATAGTGTCGGCGTCCTGCTTGGCGCGGTGGGCGGCGTAGGCGTCTTTGAGGGGCTTGCCGCCCATGAATTCCCGCATAACGTCCTTGGGCATTTCGGTCGCGTCGGGGTAGACGGACTGCAATTCTTTCAGTGCGGCGCGGAAGTCGGTCGGCGGCGTTTCGGGTGTGGAATCGTCCTCCAGTGGATAATCCTTGCCGCCGCACTCGTTCCGGGCAATCATGCGGGCGATTGCCTCGTTGCCCGTGAGGCCTAGCTGCTCCTGATAGACGCTCCGGTACTTTTCCGCGTTCCGGCGCTCCTGTTCGCCCTCGTAGAGCGCCTTGTAGTCGGGTTCGGGTTCCGGCGTCTCTCCCTCCGGGGTTTCCGTTTCCGTCGGTTCGGATTCGCCGGGCGTGTCTTCCTCCGGCGCGGCGGGTGCCTCCGATTCCGACAGCGTGTCAGCGTCGGGGGCGTCCGGCGTTTCCTCGATGAGAATCGGTTCCTCTTCCCATGTGCCTGTGACTTGTTCCTTTTCGTCCATGCCGTTACTCCTCTCTTAGTGGTTCATCCGTAGCGCGCCCACGTTACGCGCGGCGCGTTTGGCGGTACTTGGCAGGTTTTCCAGCGCGCTTTGTATCGATGTCGGAAGCCCGGCCTCGGGGGGCAGTGGCCCGCCCATCGACGGCGCGCCGCCTCCGGACTGCGCGGCAACTTCCCCGGCACTGGTTCGCAGTTCCCGAATGAGTTCGTCCTTACGCGGTACAAGTTTGTCCGGGACGCGCTCCAGATACTGAATTGCTGTAAGCAGGCCGTCACGGCGGAGGTTGTCGAGGGTCTGCACGACCGCGATTTCGGAAAAGTACGTCGTCGCGCCCACGTCTACGCGGAGATTTAACCAAAGGTTCTTGAACGCGCCGAAGTCGAAGAAGTCGACGACGGGTTCCCGCTCGGTACTCGTCAGGAACTGTCCCGCCACGCTGTCATACGGTACCGTGCCGCCGGGGCCCTCGACGGGCGTTTCCAGTTCCTTTTCCACGACGACGGGCCGCTCTCCGTAGTACGTGCCCATCATATCCAGCAGGATGTGTCCGATGTCCTCGACCCACTCGTGAAGCCCGGTACGGATGTTTTCCAGCGGGATTTCGGCGTTGGTCTGCAAGACCATGAGCGCCGACGTGTTGTCGGGCTTGACATTGCCCATTTGCGCGTCGGTGGCCCCCATGCAGTCCTTAGTGTAGGAAAGAACTTTATCGATAAACTCGCTGATTCGCCCGGACATCTCCGGCACGGCGAACGTAGTGGCGAGGTCGGGGATTTTCTCCCCGGCCCGGAGGCCGCGTACGGCAATCGGTTCGCCGACGGCGTCCGACCAGTACGGGATTCTGTCGGCGTCGTAGAGGGTCTTTGGGTAGGCGGTGGTCTGCAAATGGCGGAGCGTCACGGCGAACATGCGGTTGATTTCGATTTGGTTCGGAATCAGCCCGGTGAGGAGCGCGCGCCCGTGGTACTGGTTCTTCTGCCGCCGCCAGTTCCCCCACGCGACCGGGTACACCGAAAGCCCGGTGTCGATGTCCTCGTAGATGACGGCCTCGCGCGTGGCCTTGGTGACGTGTACGGTGCCGCCCTTCTTTTCGTACAAATAGACGTAGAGGGCCTTCCCGTTCCCGGTCTCGTCGTCGTCCTCCAGTTCGACTTTGCCGCCCACGCCGGGCATGTAGTCGTACTCGGAATCGGGCTGTACACTTGCGGTGTCGGCGTTGCCGTGCTGTCGGGCCTCGGCGCGGAGATTCCGCACGGTGTCGCGCCCGACAATCAGGATGTAGGGTTGGTTTTCGACAGTCCGGTCGTTGGGATTTCCGAACATGACGTTAATGCCGTCCACGAGTTCCATTCTGATTTCGCCGGAATAGCTCTCGAAGGCCCCGCCGTAGGGCATGGCGTCGGGGTCAAACCAGAAGTGCGCGCAGTAGTCGCCGGAGATTGCGCCGTCGTAGAGCGCGTCGCGGAGGCGGTAGTCGAACTTGAACTTTTCCAGCAGGTTCGACAGGGCGGCGTTGGCGAACTCGGCGGCGTCCTTGTCCCGCGCGGGGTTGTGGTCGAAGCGCGCCGGATTGGCGGCGTAATGCGCCAGCGGTTCTACTCGAATCGTCGTCGCGGAACTCGTTAGGGAGGCGATAAAGAGGCTCGCGACGCGTTCCAGTATATTAAAGGTGGGCTTGGGCAGTCTGCGCATGGCGGGAGTGTCGGGAAGGTGAATCCACTGGTTGCCCGCAAAAAATTCGGTGTTCGTCTCGACCGTCCGGTACTGGTCGGGCGTGAGGCTCTGGTTGTAGCGGACGCCGCTTTCGTAGAGTTGCCACGCCCTGGTAACGCGTTCCGTCATCCGCCGCCTCCCGTCCCGTAGGCGTCGCCAGCGTTATAGTCTTGCAAGCGCCGCCACGCCTCCAAGTCCTCCCGGACTTCCCGGGGCGGGTTCAAATCCTCCCGGATTTCCCGGGACGGAGGCGTCTTCCGCGCGCGGGAGCGGTTCAGGAGCAGGAGCAACGCGGCCAGGATGAACAGCAACAGGAAATCCCCGGCCAGAACCGCCGCCAGAATGTTTCGTAAAGTCAGAATCATGTTACCAACCTCCGTATCCGCCGTAGAGAAGACTTTCTCGGGCGTCGGCCTCCTCGCGCCCGCGGCGGAGTTCGTATTCCGTGGGCGTCGCCGGGACAGGCTCGCCTAGTAAATAATTCAGTGCCTGCGTGGAACTGTCCACCATGTCGTCATGCGCTCCGGCGGGGAAGGCCGTCCACTGGTTGAGGTACTCTTCTAACCAGCGGGCCGCGCGGGGTAAGAAGACGTGTCCGCTCTCGATAACCGGCGACACGGCGTGGACGCGCGCGACTTTCCCGCCCGCCGGGTTGACCGGGATACAGTACAGCTCGCGCCGGAGTACGTCGACAATCGCGCTCCCGTTGGCCTTGTCCTCAATGAGCACGGCGCGCGCCCTCGGAAAGCGGGCCTGCGCGGCGCGAATCGCGTCGAGGGTTTCCGTAAACGTCAGGTGGCGGTTGACGCAGTCGAGCAGGTAGTAGTCGTTGCCGCGCTTGCCCCAGACGGTCACGGCGACGAAGTCGTTGTTCTCGTCGCCCTTGAACGCCGCGTCGACGCTCAGGTACTCTACGGGCAGTTCCGGGGCCGTGTCGTAGAACTTCCACCAGCCGCGCCGGACGAGATTCCCTTCCTCGGCGCGCGGCGTACACTGGTACAGCGCCATCCACGCGCGTTGTCCGCCCGCCGGGTCGTTCAAATAGGCGTCGCGGAATTGCACAAGCCATTTGCCGTCCTTGCCGAGTTCCGGACAGAGTGCCTCGCCGGGCACACGCCCCAGCGGGTCGCTTTCCCCGGCCTCGACCGGAAGACGTATCAGGCGGACATTGGTTTCCGTCCGGAGAATCCGCGCGGCCAGGTCGTCCTCGTGCCACGGCGTCATAATCACGACGACTTTCGCCCGGGCCTGCAAGCGTGACTTGAAGCTGTTCAGCCACTCGCCCCAGAGCTTTTCGCGGTAGGCCGGACTGTCGGCCTCCTCACGGTTCTTCACGGGGTCGTCGATGATGAGCACGTCGGCGGCGTTGCCCGTGACGCCCGAGAGAATCCCCACGCTTAACAGGCGTCCGCGCCTTCCGGCCAACTCGAACTGCGCGGCCCGGTTCAGCGCACCCAGTTCGATTCCGGAGAGGGCCTTCCCCCACACGGCGACTTTCTCCCGGTTGCGCCGCGCGAAGCGTTCGGCGCTGTCCTGGTTGTAGGAACCCAGGATGATACGCGTATCCGGGTACTTCATGAGTAACCAGCTCGGGAGCGTCTCCGTGACGGTCATGGACTTCCCGTGTTGCGGCGGGGTCTCCAGTATGAGGATATCGTAGGCGTTGCCGGTGTCGGCCTGTACGAAGGCCTGGACTTCCCGGGCCAGGAAGGACGCGAAGCGCGTCGGAATCCATGCGGCCCCGTGGACGAGTTCCAGATACGCGCCGTAGTCGCGCCGGGCCAGCTCGCGCCGGACGAGTTCGGCCCGGATACGCCGCGACGCCGTGTCACGCTGGACGCCTCCTGGTGCTTTACGGCCCACGCGCTTTCCCTCCTTCCAGCGCCCGGAGTATCTGCCACAACTCCGCGTCGGAGTAGCGCGACAAATCCTCGTCGCCGTCCGGGACTTTCGACGCGTCTTTCGCGGGTTGCCCGTCGGCGACGAAATCGAACAGCTTCAGCACGTCCGCCGCCTTGGCCTTGTCGGGCGCGTTGAGGAACGACAACAGCGCGTCGGCGACTTGTTCGGCGGTGTCCGGCTCCTCCAGACGCCTGCGGAGAATATCCCGGACATCGGCCCGTTTTTTGCGCGGCATACTCTCCCCTCCCGTACCAAAACCGCCCCGGATGTACCCGCCTGAAAGCCCGCCCGGAACGATTCCGGCCCGGACGGAGCGTCCGGGGTACGCCCGCGGCGCAAAAAGGACGCCTCCGGGATACGTCCCCGCCGCAAAAAGGACGCCCCCGGGGCTGCGTACCGTGCCGCCGCGCCCTTCTCGCCTGGCAGTATAGCATACTTTCCACGGGTTTTCAACTTCTTAACAGGTTTTTAACAGCTTCTTCACAAACTTTCCACATTGTCAGGGAAAATTCGCTCATCCGGTGCCACGCGCCGCTTGATAGATGGATAGATTGATGTAGTACGGTAGTTGGTAATTTAGAGGACGTATTCACAAGCGTTTGAGCAGGGTATGGCAATGCGAAATGATA
>CAMHBH010000119.1 GCA_946183175.1 uncultured Oscillibacter sp. | reverse complement strand
CACAAGCCTGTGGCGCGAAGATATCCGCTGTGCGATTGCGGGCGGGTGTGATTCCATCCGTCTCCCGAAGACCGAGACCCCGAAGGACGTGGAAATGGTCGAGCAGGCTATCGACAGCGCCGAGCAGGAATTCGGAATCCCCAAGGGGAAAATCCTGATTATCGCCGCGCTGGAATCGGCGAAGGGCGTACTCAACGCGGGCGCGATTTGCGCGAGTTCGGAACGGCTGTTCGGTATCGCCCTCTCCGGCGGCGACTACACCAAGGACTTGCAAACCACGCTTTCCGGCACGGGCGTCGAACTCATGGGGGCCCGCCAGCATATGATTATCGCCGCGCGCGCCGCCGGCGTGCAGTGTTTTGACACCGTTCACACCAACCTTGACGACATGGAGGGATTCCGGAAGGAAGTCCAGACCATTCACGACATGGGATTCGACGGCAAGTCCATCATCAACCCCCGGCAGATTCCCATCGTACACGAAATCTACACCCCCAAGCCCAAGGACATCATTTTCGCCGAGAAAGTTGTACGCGAAATCGACGAGAAGAAGGCGCAGGGAATCGGCGTGTTCACCGTCGACGGCAAGATGATTGATATCGCGTTCTACGACGGCGCGAAGCGTACGCTTGCGCTCGCGAAGGCGTCGGGCGTTTACAATGGCGACTTGTGAGAGGGGGCGGAAGTTATGATTAACGCGGTAGGCAGAGACATTCCCGATGAAATCCTGAAAATCACGGGCAAGGAGCCGTTCCAGGGCAATTTCTACAAGGAAGGCAAGATTTTCACGAAGGCGGGGCCGTCCATCCGGCCCGTCATGGACAACCGCCACAGCAAACTGCTGAAGAGTATCCGGGAGGCGCTGGAGAAGTGCGGCGCCCACGACGGCATGACGGTCTCATTCCACCACCATTTCCGCGAGGGCGACCTGATTGTCAACATGGTCATGAAGGAAATTCATGACATGGGCCTCAAGGACATCACGATTTGCGCCAGTTCACTGGGCAAGGCCCACGACCCGCTCGTGCCCATGATTGAGGACGGCACGATTACGAATATTGAATCGTCGGGCGTGCGCGGCAAAATCGGGGAGTCGATTTCCAAGGGCAAGCTGAAAGGCCTCGCAATCATGCGTTCGCACGGCGGGCGCGTCCGGGCGATTACCACCGGCGAAAGCAAAATCGACATCGCCTTTATCGGCGCGCCGACCTGCGACGACTACGGCAACTGTCGCGGAATCGGCGGGAAGGCCGACTGCGGCGTGCTGTCGTATGCAATCGTGGACGGCAACCACGCCAATTACTGCGTGGCAATCACGGACTGCCTGGTACCGTACCCGAATCTGCCCGCGCACATCTCCCAGACGAAAATTGACTACGTGGTCGTCGTGGACGAAATCGGCATACCGTCGAAAATCGCCACGGGCGCGGCGAAACCCACCACCGACCAGCGTAAATTGTTAATGGCCCAATACTGTACGGATGTCGTGGTAAACACGCCGTGGTTTAAGGATGGCTTTTCGTATCAGACGGGCGTCGGCGGGGCGTCGATTGCCTCGACGCAGTACCTGGCCGAAATCATGCGGGAGCGCAATATCAAGATGGGCTTCGGCGTCGGCGGCCTGACGAAAGCCATGTGCAAACTCCTCGACGACGGTATGGCCCGCGTCATGCTCGACGTGCAGGACTTCGACCTTGACGCCGTGGCAAGTCTGCGGAACGTCAACCACCACCGGATTACGGCGGGGGCCTACGCCAACCCGCTCAACAAGGGCGCGTTCGTCAATAAGCTGGACTACGTGGTGCTCGCGTCGCTGGAAGTCGACGTACATTTCAACTGCAACGTGGTCGTAGGCTCGGACGGCATGATTACGGGCGCGCAGGGCGGACATCCCGACACCGCACAGGGCGCGAAATGCGCGATTGTCATTTGTCCGCTGTTGCAGGGGCGTATTCCGGCGATTTGCACGGACGTGACGACGGTCACGACCCCGGGCGAATCCATCGACGTAGTCGTGACGGACTACGGCGTAGCGGTCAACCCGGCGCGGCAGGACATTCTCGACGCCCTGAAGGCCTGCGGCAAGATTCCGCTGAAGACCATCGAGGAACTCCGCGACATTGCCTATTCCATCGTCGGCGAACCGCGCAAGGTGGAGTTCGGCGAGCGCGTCGTAGGGATTATCGAGGCCCGCGACGGTACCATTATGGACGTAGTGCGCGAGGCGAAGGATTTCGCGTTTGAGGACTGAACCGCACATGATGAGGGGGCTGTCTCTTGAATGAGATAGCCCCCTGAGTTTTACTGAAAATGGTCTTTGCGGTTTTTATAGTCGCGTTCTTTTCGTTCAAGTTCTTCATAATATGAAGATAACTTGTCCGATTGAATGTCATCAAGTTTCCGATTTCCTTCAATTATTCTTTGGAGGATTTTTCGATTAGAATTTTCAATATCGGATAGTATTTGTTGGTTTGTTTGGAGTACCTTGAACAATTCATATTGATTTGCACGAATTGACTCTAATTGAGTAATCATGCAGTCCAGTCTCTTTTCCATTTCCAGAATATTATACGCTTCACCAAGTGTGGAACATCTTCCAGCGCAAATATACTCATAAATGGCACAGACCCCTATTATATTCTGATACTTAGGGAAAATAATATCACCCTTATATAAATCTCTCAGACATTTCTTTGCTTCTTCCGTCCTTTTCTCCAAATCGCCTAACGCCCTTTTCAAAAAGGAGCGTCTTTTTTCATTATTTACAGTCTCCACCTGAACACGCTCGTTATCTTCTTGAACAGAAAGTTGGTATTGCTTTTTAGCCTTTTGATACGCTGTTATATCGGATTGAAACTGCCGCATACTTTGCTTGTAATTATCGGATACTTCATTGTACTTGCGGTTGTATTCGCTCAATTCTTCCTTATATTTACAGTCCGCTTGTTCAAAGTCAGTATGTAATTTGCAAAATTCCATAAATCCTACAATTACAGCTCCGGGTAAAACGGCATATTTTAGCGCAAATTTGAAACAATGCACGGCGATTTCTATACAAAGTCCTATAGTGTTTGATATAGCGGGAAAGTTAGTGTGACCGATAGAAAGAGCAAGTAAATCCCATATTAAATCAAACGGGAAGAATATTAGCGCAAATATGCACGGTACTGCCATTGCTAATACGATACTCCCTAAAGCACCTAATAGCATATAAACGAGGACATAAGACCAATTAAGTCTTTCAGGCATTTTGGGTTTTGAGGGCATTTTAGGCTTTACAGGCTCAACAGGTCTGCTTGGAAGCGCAAAAGTACTAGGGCGAGGGGCTTGAATAGACGCCAACTCTCCCCTTAATTCTTGTTTGAGTGTCTCTAAGAGGTGACAATTTGCCTCCATATCGACAACCATACCAAGATATTCTTTCAAATCTTGCGTATCCATAACAATCACCCTTAAAACACATGATAATTAATTTTAGCAAATAAATATTGTGTGTCAATGTAAATTATAGCTATTTTTGTGTCTGATTTTCGTGTTTTTTTAGATATAATGACAAATTCCTCTTGAAGTAAGAGCGGATTCTTGACATATAATCATATTTGAGTATAATTTTATATATTGGCAAAGGAGGATTTGCATGGGATATTTTGACGTAAAGAATGCGAAACTCACAATTTTGGATATGCTGAAATATGATGCTATCCAAGACCCCAGCGGCGTGATTTATAAAGACATGGGACGCTATGTCCAGATGTTAGTCCCGATGAAGAATGCCAAAGGGCACGACACTTATGAATTTTGGTACGATAGTAGCGGAAAACTGGAAAAAATCGTGGGACACAACACAAATTCCGGCTTTCGTGGCACAAAATATCCGCCAAACCGCTAATTTCGATTTGTGCGCTCCACAAAATAAAGGGGCTGTCTTATTTTTGAGACAGTCCTTTTCCTTTTATTGGGAGGGAATATGGAAGAACGGGAAGTGACGCTTCCGGAGGTACTGGAAGCGCGTGAACGCCGCGCCGCGCGGCAACAGGACTTGTTATCGGAATACGGTATGCCGCTGGTGTCGTACACGATGAATATCGCGGGGCCCGTCAAGAACAGTCCGCGCATACGGCGGGGTTTCCTGCTGGGCGAGCGCCTTCTACACGGACAGTTCGCGCGGGCGCGCGTGGCTTGCGTACACGAGGAGCGTATCGACACACGGACGGGCTGTGAGGGGCTGTACGTGGTCGATACCGACGCGGCGCGTTTGAAGCGGCTGACGGAGGAAGTCGAGGAGTACGGCGAACTCGGGCGGCTGTTCGACATGGACGTACTGTCGCCGGAGGGCGTCAAGCTGGACAGGGCCGTACCGCGTCGGTGCCTGATTTGCGGCGGGGACGCGAAAGCCTGCGCGAGCCGGCGTATACACACCGTGGCGGAACTGCGGGAGCGGACGCGCGAAATTTTAGACGCGGCGCTGTCGCGGCACGACGCCGAAACCGTCGCGGGGCTTGCGTGCCGCGCGCTACTCTACGAAGTCTGCGTGACGCCGAAGCCGGGGCTTGTCGACCGCGACAACAGCGGCAGTCACCGCGATATGGACATCTACACGTTTCTGCGGAGTACGTCGGCGCTGTGGCCGTATTTCGCCGACTGCGCCCGTACCGGACAGCGTACCGCCGCGCGCCCGGCCCGCGAGACGTTCGACGCGCTACGCCTCCGGGGCAAAGTGGCGGAAATCGAAATGCTGTCGGCGACGGGCGGCGTCAACACGCACAAGGGCGCGATATTCTCCATGGGCCTGCTCTGCGGCGCGCTGGGGCGTCTCGACCGCGACTTGTGGCGTATTCCGGAAGCGGTACTGTCGGAGGTGTCGGACATGGCGCGGGGGCTGTCGGGGCGCGACTTCTCCGGGAGTACGGACACCGCCGGGGAGCGGCTTTACAAAGAGTACGGCGTAACGGGAGTACGCGGAGAGGCGGAGGCGGGCTTTCCGGCGGTATTGGAATACGGTTTGCCCGTACTGGAAGCGGATTTAGCGGCGGGGAAATCGCCGGACGAGGCGGGCGGCGCGGCGCTATTGTCGATACTCCTTCACACCGCCGATACGAATCTGCTTGCGCGGGGCGGTATGGAGACTTGCAAGGCGGTTGTCGCGGACTTGCGCACGCTGTCGGGCGCGGACGCCGACACCTTACGCGCACTCGACCGCGACTTTACACGGCGGAACCTGTCGCCGGGGGGGAGCGCCGATTTGCTGTCGCTGTGCTGGATGTTGCACTTTCTGAGGGGGGAAAGCTGATGATTTCGGAAGTACGGGCCACGGACAGGCGCGGCCTCGCGGAAGTCGACGCCCTGCTCGCGCGGGAGGGTATCCGGCGCGACCGCAACCTTGACTATACCTGTGTCATGTACGACGACGACTATCACGCAATCGCCACGGGGAGCTGTTTCGGGAATACGCTCCGCTGTTTCGCGGTCAGCGGAGACCATCAGGGCGAGGGACTGCTCAACGAGATTGTCACGCATTTAATGGCGGTACAGGCGGCGCGCGGGAATTTCCGGCTGTTCCTGTACACGAAGCCGGACGCCGCGAAGTTTTTCGCCGACCTGGGTTTCCACGAAATCGCGCGCGTAGAGGATACGCTGGTATTCATGGAGAACCGCCGCGACGGCTTTTCGGAGTATTTGCGGAAGCTGTCGGAGACGAGACGCCCGGGAAATTCGGCGGCGGTGGTCATGAACGCGAACCCCTTCACGCTCGGGCACCTTTACTTAGTGGAAACGGCCTCCGCCGCCTGTGACACGCTGCACCTGTTTATGGTCAGCGAGGACGCCAGCCTGGTACCGTATTCCGTACGGGCGCGGCTGATTCGCGAGGGCACCGCGCATTTGCGGAACGTCGTACCGCACGAGAGCGGGCCGTACATCGTCAGCGCGGCGACGTTCCCCAGTTACTTTCTCCGCGACGAGACCGCCGTCATAGAGGGACAGGCGAAACTTGACTTACAGGTATTCGTAAAAATCGCGTCCGCGCTGGACATCCGGACGCGCTACGTCGGCGAGGAGCCGGCCAGTCAGGTGACGGGGCTTTACAATCGAATCATGAAGGAGGCGTTGCCGAAAGCGGGGGTTGCGTGTGTCGAGATACCGCGCAAGGAGTACGGCGGCGCGGTCATCAGCGCCAGTACAGTACGGCAGGCGATACGGCGCGGCGATTTCGACACGCTCAAAGCACTGGTACCGGAGAGTACGTACCGCTATTTCACGAGTACGGAGGCCGCGCCGATACTGGAACGTATCCGGCGGGCCTCCGACGTGGCGCATTATTGAATTGCTCAGAAGCAACGCTTACACTTTACGTAGCCTTCCGCCTCCAGTTCCTCAATACTCTGGTTTGTCCGCTCACGGTTTTTCGGGTTCATCTCGTTGACGGAGGAACAGTCCGGCTTGTGGATAC
>CAMHBH010000118.1 GCA_946183175.1 uncultured Oscillibacter sp. | reverse complement strand
TCAGCGTTTGGTGCCGGGGCGGAACAACAGCGCGGCCAGTACGCCGCAGACCGCCGCCGCCGTGACGCCGCCCGCCGCCGCCGTCAGGCCGCCCGTCAGGACGCCCAGCCAGCCCCGCCGCGCGACCGCCTCCCGTACTCCGTTGGCTAGGACATGCCCGAAGCCCGTCAGGGGCACCGACGCCCCGGCCCCGCCCCAGTCCGCGACGTACTCGTACACCCCCGCTGCGCTGAGAATCACCCCCGCCACGACGTAGCCCGTCAGAATCCGCGCCGGGGAAAGCCGCGTCCGGTCGATGAGTACCTGTCCGACGGCGCAGAGTACGCCGCCGCACAGAAACGCCCGCAAATATTCCATCGCCGCGCCCTCACACCGTCCCGCGCTCGTCCGCCACGCACGACTGCAACTCCGCGAAAGAAGTCACGGATTCCTGTCGGCGCAGGGCGGCGCGGATTGCGTCCGGGAGTTCCTCGTAGTAGCCTTGCGCGCCCGCGTGCGCCCGTAACAGCGCGGACAAGTCCGCGTAATTCAGCATAATATCGCCTCCCGGGTACAGTGTGCCCGGGAACGCGGCGGACTATCCGCGCTTGTCGCTACGGGTGCGCGCGCGGAGAAACGCGGCGAGAAGCAGTCCGGCCCCGGCGAACCAGTAGACGCGCCCGAGGGCGTTGGTGGTGCCGTAGATGTCGAGGACGCCCCGGAACAGCGCGCCGACTGTCAGCGTGGCGACGCCCGCGCCCCACAGTTTCCGGGACACGCGCGGCATACTGTCACGCAGGGCGTAGAGAATCGCGGGGAGCGCGCCGAGCAACAGCGGGAAGGCGAACGCGTAGAGCATGAACCAGGAGTAGACGCCGTGCCCGAAGTACTCGTAGACCGCGCCGAAAAACGCGCAGAAAATCGCGGCGTACAGGTAGTTCCGCGCCGATTTCAGCGCGTCAAGGACTGATACAGACAATGTCGCTCACGCTCCGTTCCTTCAAAGAGTTCCCGCTGGTCGTCGGACGGTTCACGATTTCGCCCTTAAAGACCATCGTCGACGAGCCGCCGCCGTCCAGATTGTACGCGCTCTCCGCGCCCAGTCTGCGGATAAATTCCGCCAGTTCGTAAAGCGACATGCCCTCACTTTTGTCGGTGCGCCCGTCCGCGACGATGAACGCGTAATGCAAGTCGCCGAGTACCGCGACGGCAGTCCGGGGATTACTCGCCATAGCCTTTCCGACTTCCTGTCCCTCCGATACGCTAATAGTCCCGTTTTTCAACAGCGCCGGGCCGAAGGACAAGACCTGTACCGCGCCCGCGTCAAGCAGTTCCTGCGCTGTCACCTCCCGGTCGTCCACGATTCGGAAAGAACCGTCGTTCATGATGGCCAGTACGTCGCCGCCCGCCGGGGTGTCCCGGTACAGAATGCCGTTTCGTATCACGTAGCCGCGCTCCCGCGCGCCGTAGTAGTCGCCGTTAATGGCCAGAATCGCGCCGTTGTCGGCGGCAATCGCGGACGTTTTGTCCTTGATATTCCGCCCGTAGGCGTTGCCCGCGAGGGCGGTTTTGAGGTACTCCGGCGCGGACAGCGTAACATCGGCTACATATATGTCGGTGTCATACTCCCGGTACTGCGTGAGCGTTACGGAAATATTCCCGTCCGACCACGTTCCGCTGTCGCTCGTGACTTGCGGCGTGCTGTCAGGGTTCGTGACTTGCGACGTGGTGCCCGTGTCCGTAGCTTGCGAAGTGCCGCCCGTGTCGGTGGATTGCGACGAAGTACGCGACGGCTTTCCGCGTTTGCGACGGCGCGCGGTGTCGCCGCTGTCGGGCTGTGCTTGCGTAGACGGTTGTACTTGTGTCGAAGGCTGTACTTGCGTCGAGGGCTGTACTTCCCGGAGTTCCTGCGCCGCCGTGTCCGGGACACTTGGCACAGTCTCGTACTGCCTCGGAATCACGAACGTATCGAGCAGGGCGTAGGCGGTGAACAATACAAGAATCAGGGAAAAGAGGAGTTCAAACCTCCATTTTTTCATAAACTCTCACACTCCCGGTCGTAGAATTTCGCGAAAACCATGTGTTTCTGCGCCAGATAACTCCCCACAAAGAGGAGCAGTTCCGTCAGGACTTTCGCGAGGTAGGGGTTGACGCCAAGGACCAGCGTAAGGCCGCAGAGAATCGCGGAGTTACAGGCCAGAATGACCAGCGCGAGGGCGAAATAGCGCGCGGCGCTTTTCTGTACGGGGCCGCTGTCGCGGAAGACGAAGCGGCGGTTGACGCTGAAATTGACCGCCGCGCTGACGCAACGGGCCGCGACATTCGACGACAGCGGCGGCGCGCCGAGTAGGGTCAGCAGACTGTATAACGTATAGTCTACCAGAAATCCGAGGAAAGAGGAAGCGGAGAATTTGAGGATTTCGCGGTAGATACGCCAGGAATCGCGGAGGGGGCGGAAGTGCGACCCGGCGTTATTGTTGAAGTAGAGGGTCTCGACGGGGATTTCCCGGACGGGAATCCCGCGCCGCGCGCAGTAGAACAGGGCATTCATTTCGTATTCGTAGCGCGCGCCGGGTATGCGCGAGGCATACGGGAGGAGGCGCGCGGAGAAGGCGCGCAATCCGGTTTGGGTGTCGCGGACTGGGATTCCGGCGCAGAGGCGGAAGACCGCCCTTGTGACGGCGTTGCCGAAGCGGCTCCGCAACGGCGACGCGCCCGACTGTCGCCGACTGCCCAGAAAGAGTGTGCCGGGCTCCCGCGCCGCCGCGTCGCACAGCCGAACCGCGTCCTCTATACGGTGCTGTCCGTCGCAGTCCAGCGTAACGACGGTGTCCCCGTCGCTGGCGCGGCCTGCCAGACAGTCGAACGCCGCTTTCAGCGCGTGTCCCTTCCCGTGATTCGACGCGAACGAAATCACAAAGGCGTCCTTTTCCGCCTCCTCAAAGATTCCGGCGTAGCGCGGGCCGCTCCCGTCGTCGATGACCAGTACCTCAAAGCCGTACTTCTTCAGCCCGCGCACGATACTTATCAGTGTTTCCCCCGGCTCGAAGGCCGGAATCACGGCGTATTTCACAAAATCCACCTCCCGCCTGAAAACAGGCGGCGGATACCCCGCCGCCTGCCGTTGGTTTGTCAGATAGTCGCCATTTTCTGCGTGGGGGCCGTTGTCGCGTCGGAGACTTCCGTTTGTGTCCGGCCCTTGCCGCCCCGTCCGTTCGTGGGTACGCTACCCTGTCCGCCGGGGGTTTTTCCGCCCCGCGCGTCAGGCGTTACACTGCTGTCGCTGTTGGCGGTTCCGTCCGCCGGACGCCGCTTGCCGCCGCGCGCGTCAGGCGTTACACTGTCGCCGCTGGTGGTGCTTCCGTCTGCCGGACGCCCCTTTCCGCCGCGTCCGCCCCATTGGCGGGTATTCCCGTCGGGCGGCGTAGTGCTTCCGTCGGGAGGGGTACTGCCGTCACCGTTCGGCGTCCAGTTGCCGCGCGGGCCGCCGAAATTCCCGTCGGGCATGGTGCCGCCGCGTCCGCCGCCACGGCCAAACATCTGATTCGGAATCGTGTCGACCTGCTCGCCGTTGATAATCACCGTGCCGCCCGTAAAGGTCAAAGTTCCGTCGTAGTCGAAGGCCGAGTTCCCGGTTACGCTAATCGTGCCGCCCGTGATAATCAGGGCCCCGTTGGAGTCGATACCGTCCGTGTCGCCGGGGCCGACTTCCACCGTGATTTCGCCGCCGTTGAACTCTACCGCAGAGGAGTAGGCGCTGGAATCGCGGGTGGCGTTGATTCCGTCGTCGGTGGCGTAGATGTTCACCGTGCCGTCGTTTATCCGGATATACGTTGCCTCGATTCCCTCGGCACCGTTGATATCAAGGGCCCCGCCGTCGATTTGTACCAGTCCGTCGGCGTGAATGCCGTCATCCCCGACCGCTACGGCGTAGTTGCCGGCGCTGATGGTGATGTCGGCGTCGGAGGAAATCCCGTCATCCGCCGCGTCAATCGCGACCGTTCCACCGTTAAAGGCAATGTTCCCGTCAGCCTTAAAGCCCTTGCGGCTCTCGTCGGAAGAGGCTTTCGCGTTCTGCTTTCCGCCCCCGGTTCTGACCGCGAAGGTGCCGCCGTCAACGCGCAGAGTGCCCGACGCCGACACGCCGTCGCCGTCCGCCGTAACCGTCCACGTTCCGTCGGCAATGTAGACATTGCCCAGCGCGGCGTCGTCGCTGTTCTCGACGTGTACGCCGTCCTTGCCCGCCGTCAGCGTGAACGCGCCGCCCGCGACGCTGAAACTGTCCTTTGCGGAAATCGCGTGGCTGGCCGCTGTAATCTCGTAAGTTCCGCCCGCGACAACCAAATCGTCCTTACAGACAATCCCGTGTTTGGCGGGGGAGTTCACGACCAGTTTCCCGTTGCCGTTGAGGGTCAAGTCGTCCTTGGAGAAAATCACGCCGTCGACGTTGTTGTCGTCAATCGCCGTAAAGGTGCCGCCATTGGTGAGCGTGTTCACCGTGCCGTCCGGGAGCGTCAGGAAAACTTTGTCGGCCTGTTTGACGTAAATCGCGGCGAACGTGTCGGAGTTGATGGAGGCGTTGTCGAGTACGAGTTGCACCTTGTCATCCTTCCCGGCGTCGACGATAACCGTACCGTTGTAGAGCGTGCCGGAGAGGAGATACGTCCCGGCGGCGGTAATCGTGACGGTAGCGCCGGAGACCGTGACCGCGGCGGAATCGCAGGAGGCGGACGCGCCGCCGAGCGTAATCCGGACTGCCGCCGAGGCGTCGTAGGTGCCCGACAGGTCGCGGGTCGAGAAGGCGTCGGAGACTTCGATTTCCGCCGGGGCCGCGTCCAGCGGGGTCGCGTCGGGGAGTGTCGACGCCGCCTGTACGCTATTCTGTTCCGTTGTGGGTGCCGCCGCCTGTACGCTCTCCTGTTCCGTCGCGGACGCCGCCTGTACGCTGACTTGTTCCGTCGCGGAGGGTGCCGCCGCGCACGCGCTCAGAAGCATAGCAGCCGACAACAGCAGGGCCGCGCCGCTTATCCGTTTATATTTCATCGTTCTTCACTCCTTGCGTTACGCGCTTGTGTTTTGGTTTACAGGCGTCAGTATAGCCGAAACGCCGCCGGAAGTCTCCGAAAAACAGCCGCGAAATTTACGCAAAACTCACGAAATCCCGGCGGAATAATCGCGCCCGCCCCGGAGACACTACCAATACTATAGAAAGGAAGTGTCGGACATGACGAAACAGCGGCCCAGGCACATTGGAATCATACCGGACGGGAACCGCCGCTGGGCGCGGGAGCACGGTCTGGAGAAACGCGACGGCTACCAGTACGGCCTGCGCCCCGGCCTACAGTTACTCCGTCTCGCCCGGGAAAGCGGCGTCGAGGAAATCACCTACTACGGCTTCACGGTCGACAACTGCAAGCGTCCGGCGGAACAGTTTCAGGCGTTCCGGCAGGCGTGCGTGGACGCCGTGGAACTCCTCACGCGGGAGGGTGCCGATTTGCTCGTGATTGGCAACCGGGAATCGAAGTGCTTCCCGGAGGCGCTGTACCCGTACGCGACACGGACGGCGATACGGGGCGGCGGCATGAAAGTCAACTTCCTTGTCAACTACGGCTGGCAGTGGGATTTGTCGCACATCCGCACGGACGGCAAGCCCTACTCGTCCGACATCTCGCGAATAGACCTCATCATCCGCTGGGGCGGAATGCGGCGGCTGTCGGGCTTTCTTCCGATTCAAAGTATCTACTCCGACTTCTGCGTGATTGACCGCTGCTGGCCCGACTACTCCGACGACGATTTCCGCTACGCGCTCGACTGGTACGGTCAGCAGGACGTGACCCTCGGCGGATAACCCGTCGCGGGACTGTCCGCTTTCACCGTGATAAAATTCTCTCCCTGTATTTTTGTGCATAGTTTGCACAAAAAGCCGATTGACAATACGCCGGGAATTTGTTACACTAATTGGCAGACAGCAGGCAAACCTGTTTAGACATCCCGGGGCGTCTCTGTCGGAATTTCCGGACAACCGGAAAGAAAAGGGAGGATAGCGTATGAAAGAACGGGTACAAAAGTTCGGGCGCTTCCTGAGCGGCATGGTCATGCCGAATATCGGAGCGTTCATCGCGTGGGGCTTCATCGCGGCCCTGTTCATCGCGGACGGCTGGCTTCCGAATGAACGAATTGCGACGATGGTCAGTCCCATGCTCACCTACCTTCTGCCGGTTCTGATTGGCTACACCGGCGGACGCATGGTGGCCGACCAGAAGGGCGCCGTAGCGGGCGCTATCGCGACACTCGGCGTCATCGTCGGCGCGGGTATCCCGATGTTCATCGGGGCCATGATTATGGGCCCCCTCGGCGGCTACGCTATCAAGAAGTTCGACGAGGCCATGGAGGGACACGTACCCGCCGGGTTTGAAATGCTCGTCAACAACTTCTCCGTGGGCATTATCGGCGGCGCGCTGTCGATTGTCGCCATGTTCATCATCGGCCCGGCGTGCGAAGTCCTTACGGGCGCGCTCGGCGCGGGCGTGGGCTTCCTCGTCGACCACGGCCTCCTTCCCCTCAC
>CAMHBH010000117.1 GCA_946183175.1 uncultured Oscillibacter sp. | reverse complement strand
GTCAGTACAGCAGAATCACGAGGAGGGCGGCGGCGGAGAATATCAGCGCGGCGGAACGGCGCAAGTCGGCGGGGGCGGCGTCGTCCATGTCGCGCAAACTACGCTCCAGTCGCCCGGAGAGTAACGCGGCGGCAGTGCGTATTTGTTCCTCGTCGCCGCGCAGAACCGACGCGAACTCGCGGAGCGTCGCGCGGTCGGTGTCCGACAGCGGGAGCGTGTCCGCCGACGCCGTCCAGGTCGCGGACGGCCCGAGGCCGCGCCGTATCCCCGCCGACACCGCCCGGAAAAATCCGGCGGCGTCCGGCCCGCACGTCTCCGCGACGCGTTCCAGCAAGTCCGGCAACGGCACCCGCGCAAGGCGTATTTCGTCGCCCATGCGCGCCAGCGCCGCCCGCAAATCCGCCAGCAGTCCGCGCCGCCGCCGCCGTTCACGAATACTAACGCGCGTTCCCCACAGCGCCCCCAGTACAATACACGCGATTCCGCATACTTTCACAGTTCTTTCACCCCGTAACGCCGCACGCCTTCACAGTTCCTCCACCTCGTAGCGCCGCGACGGCCCGTCGCGCGTAATCCGCACCGCGAGACGGAAAATCCCGCGTTCCAGCAAATCCCGGTAGAGCGGCTTTTCCGACAGTTCCGAGCTCCCCGACGCGTGTACCGTCGCGAGCAGCCCGACGCCGCAACCCGCCGCCATCGAGACCGCGCGGATATCCTCCGGCACCGTGATTTCGTCCACCGCGATTATCTCCGGATTCATCGCGCGTAGCACAATCGGAATCCCGACGGCCTTCGGACACGCGTCGAGTACGTCCGTAGAGGGGCCAACGTCCATTTGCGCCTGTCCGCGCACGGTCACGGCGATTTCCCCGCGCTCGTCAATCAGCGCCACGCGGCGCGGCCCGTACTCCCCCGCGCCCGTCGACAACTGCCGAATCAGGTCGCGTAACAGCGTGGTTTTGCCGCCCCCCGGCGGCGACAGCAACAGCGTACTGACAAACCGCCCGTCGCGGAATAACTGCGGGGCCAAATCTTTCGCGATGTCGCGCCGCTCGCGCCCGATTCGCACGACCGCCGACGAGAACTGCTTCAAATTCGTGTTGACGCCATTTTTCATGACCGCCGTCCCGCACAGTCCGACGCGAAAGCCGCCCCGTACTGAAAGAAAGCCTTCCCGCAACGTCTCCGCCGCCGCGTAGCGCGAAAACTCCGTGGCGATATCGCACAGCGTTTCCAAGTCCTCCGCCTCGACGTACTCCCCGGTAGGCGTCTCGCCGTCCGGCAACAGTACGGTCATGACGCGCCCGACGCGTAGCCGGATTTCCTCCGCGACGCCCTGCCGCGCCTCCGGAAGCGACAGCGCCGCCGCGCGTAGGCGGCTAGGAAGTATCGACGCCGCCTCGCGGTAGCGCCCCGCCGCGTCCTGCTCTCCCATGGAAATCACCCCATTCCGCTCCATTCTATGGCGGCGCGCCCCCGGTTATGCGAAACGCGCGGCACTAGGCCACGCGTTTCAATCAGTACATCCAGAGTACGCCCTGCGGGGTCGTCAGGCACAGCCACACGCCCGAGTTGTCGCCGGGTTCGGCGGCGTAGGCGCTGATTTGGAAAGCCCCGTCGTGCAACGTCGTGAGGTTCACTTTCGCGGGGTTGGCGGCGTCGACTTCCCACAGGAACGACACCGCATGGTCGCTGTAATACCCGTTCAAATTGCCCGTGCCGTCCGTGCGGAGGTTCATGTAAACGTCTGTGGCGTCCTCGCCCGACGGAATGTCCCCGGTCTCTCCGGTCTCCGTGTTCAGGGTCGAGTAGCCCACCCAGAACGTATCGTTGGACGCGAGGTCAGCCGCCGTCGCCGTCAGGGCGTCCGGGTCAAAGCTGATTTCCGTCTCCCCCTCGTAGTCGAGGTTCTCTTCCTCGTAGTCGGGGTACGCCTCCGTAGTCTCGGCCCATGTGCAGTCCTCGAAGTCGACGCCCTCCATGAACTGCCAGTAATTGGTCTCCCACAGGCCGAAGACGCAGTTGTGGAAGCCCAGTTGCAGACGGCTCTCGCCGTTATACGAACCGCCTCCGGCGGAACCCGTCAGGGAACAGTTGTGAAGCTCAATCCTGCCCGTCGCGCCGTACACGTCCAGCGGCCCCCACGAACAGTCGCGGAGCGCGCTGTCGTACACGGTAACGTCCTCCGTGCCGTCGGAGCACTCCAGCGCAATCACGCCGCAGCCGTACAAGTCCAGCCCGCGCAGTTCCGCGTTCTTGCAGGCCGACAGTTCCAGTACGCTCCCCGAACACGCGCCGGTTTCCGTATGGCCCAGCGTCAGCCCCGAGAGTTTCAGGTTGTCGCAGTGCTCGAACGTAAGCACGGTCGCGTAGCGCGGGTCGACGACAATCTCGCTTGCGCTTCCGAGAATCGTCAGGTTGTCGGCGTTCTTGATAACCGCCTCCGCGCCGTCGTAGCAGTCCTCGATTTCCACGTACTCGTGCTGTCCGTTGAACGATTCGGCCTCGTCGGTCTCCCAGATGTCGTTGACGTAGTCGCTGAGGTTGTAGAAGTTCCCGGAAATGACAATCTCCGCGCCGGGCCTGACGGCCTCCAAAAACTCCTCCATGCTGTCAACCGTCACGGCGTTGCTCGACGCCTTGACGGCTTTCGACGCCGCGCCCGTGTCGGCAGTGCCGCCTCCGCCGCACGCCGACAGGCACAGCGCCAGCGCGAGGCACAGAACCTGTAAACGTCTTTTCATAAAAATTCCGCCTTTCCGTCGTCAAAATTCCGAGAGCCTCATCGTCGGGAAGAGAATCACGTCGCGGATAGAGTTCGAGTTCGTCAACATCATCACGCAACGGTCGATTCCGATACCCAGTCCGCCCGTCGGCGGCATGCCGTACTCCATCGCCGTGAGGAAATCTTCGTCGAGCATTTCGGCCTCGTCGTCGCCGCGCTCGCGGAGTTCGGCCTGTTTCTCGAAACGCTCCCGCTGGTCTATGGGGTCGTTGAGCTCCGAATAGGCGTTGCCCATCTCGCTCCGGCAGATGAAGCACTCGAAACGTTCCGTGAGGCGCGGGTCTTGCGGGGAACGCTTCGTCAGCGGCGACACTTCTACCGGGTACATCGTAATAAAGGTGGGCTGTATCAGGTGTTCCTCTACTTTCTGGTCGAAACAGGCGTAAAGGGCGTTGCCCCACGTCTTTTCGGCGCTGTCGGCGAGTTCTACGCCGTGCGCGTTGGCGGCGGCGACGGCCTCGGCGTCGTCGGTAATCGCCCCGAAGTCAATGCCCACGTACTGCTTTACGGCGTCGACCATCGTCACGCGGGGCCAGCCGGGTGTAAGGTCTAAACGCTGTCCCTGCCATTCCAGCTCGTAGCCGCCCAGAATTTCCTTTGCGGCCCCCGACAGAATCCCCTCCGTGATGTCCATCATGCCGTGAAAGTCCGTGTAGGCCTGGTAGAGTTCCACGCTCGTAAACTCGGGGTTGTGCTTGGGGTCCATGCCCTCGTTGCGGAAAATGCGCCCGATTTCGTAGACCCTGTCCATGCCGCCGACAATCAGGCGCTTTAGGGGTAACTCCGTCGCGATTCTCAGGTACATGTCGATGTCGAGCGTATTGTGGTGGGTGACGAACGGGCGCGCCGCCGCCCCGCCGGAAATCGTGTTCAGTACGGGCGTCTCGACCTCCATGTAGCCCAGATTGTCAAGGTACGTCCGGACGAACCGGATAAAGCGCGAGCGAATCACGAAATTCCGCTTGACTTCCGGGTTTACCATTAAGTCTACGTAGCGCTGTCTATAGCGGAGTTCGCGGTCCTGGAGGCCGTGGAACTTCTCCGGGAGCGGCAGGAGCGACTTGGCAAGGAGTGTAATTTCCTTGGCGCGGACGCTCATTTCGCCGCGCTGTGTGCGGAATACCTCCCCGGACACGCCGACGATATCGCCGATGTCGTACTTTTTGAAGCGCTTGTAGTCGTCCGCGTCCATTTCGTCCTGACGTGCGTAAAGCTGTATGCGTCCGTCCCTGTCCTGCACGTCGCAGAAGCTGACTTTCCCCATGCCGCGCTTGCTCATCAGGCGTCCGGCGATTCTGACAGGCTTGCCCTCCAATTCGTCGAAATGTTCCCGGATTTGCGCGGAGGTGGTGTCCCAGTCGAAGCGGGTAATCTGGAAGGGGTCGCGGCCCTCGGCCTGTAGCGCCGACAGCTTTTCGCGGCGGACGCGCGTCTGTTCGCCGAAGTCCTGTTCGGCGCGGTTCTTCTCGTTCGGCATACTCGCTCCTTACCGCTCAATCTTGACGAGCTTGTAGACGATGTTCCCGCGCGGGGCCTCGACGGTCACGGTGTCGCCCTCCTGCTTTCCCAGAAACGCCTTGCCGAACGGGGAATCCTCGGAAATCACGCCGTGCATGGGGTCGGCCTCCTGCGAGCCGACTATCTTGTAGGGGGGCATTTCGTGTCCGGCGGCGTCGGCCACCGTCACGACGCTTCCGATGGTCACGACGTTCGACGGGGCCGCGCTCTCGTCGACAATCACGACGTGTTGCAGAATCTCCTCCAGCTCGGCGATACGGGAGTAGAGTTTGCCCTGCTCGTTCTTGGCCTCGTCGTACTCGCTGTTCTCGGAGAGGTCTCCGAAGCCGCGCGCGACCTTGATTTGTTCGGCGACCTCGTCGGAGCGCGTCGTCTTGAGGTACGACAATTCCTCGCGCAGTTCCTCCGCGCGGGACGCGCTCATCTTATATTCCTTTTCCACTGCCATATTGATAGCATCCTTTCCTGTTGCCCGCGCCGGGGCGTGTTTTTGTATTATAGGACGGGGCCGGAATCCTGTCAAGCGCTTTCTCCGCGCGCAAGGTCACACCCCCGCGTTTCGGCGGGGGTGTGGGGCTTATTCAGTTCGTGTAACAGCGGTAGAGGAACGTCACAATCTGCCCGCGCGTGCAGATACGCTCCGGGGAAAACGTGGTGTCGGTGGTGCCGTTGGTGATTCCGGCGTCGAGGGCCCAGGCCACCGCCGAGGCGTAGTCGCTCTCCGGCGGAACGTCCGTGAAGCGGTTCAAGACCGATTGCAGCGACGCCTCCTCTATCGGACAGCCGGCCAGTTTCCAGAGGTAGGTCACGGCGTCGGAGCGCGTGGAGGGCTCCTCGTCGTTGTAGAGGACTTCGGCGGGAATCAGCGTATTCTCGTAGGCCCAGAGCGTCCCCGGACTGACTGCGCTGAGGGCGAGTTCGGTTTCGGGGCAGCCGTTGGCGCGCCACAGGAACGTGAGAATATGGCGGCGCTTACACGGGTCATTGGGCGAAAAGGTCTCGGCGGAAGTCCCGCTCGTAATCCCGCGCCGGACAGCCCAGCAGACAGCGGGATAGTAGCTCGAACTCGTCGACACGTCCTGAAATCCGGTTCCGGCGTAGTCCTCCGTATCGGTCAGGGCGGGCATGGCGGCCCAGTGGGCGTAGAGGGTGTGGTTCTCCTGCCGGTAGAGCGGCGCGTAGTTCGACACGCGCTCCCCGCCGCGCGGGAGGGTGTACCAGCCCTCGAACGTGTAGCCCGTACGGGCGGGCCGGGGGAGTTCGCCGTAGTTGCCGCCCTTCGGGATGTCAATCGAAATCTCGCGGAGCGTCCCGCCGCAGGCGTCCAGCCTGACTTCGTACGTCAGTACGGCCCACTGCGCGTAAAGGTTCAGGTCGGCGCTCAGGTTCACCACCTTGTTGGGGGTAATTTGCGCGCCCGTGACCGTATACCAGCCCTGGAATACATAATTACTCCGCTCGGGCACGGGTAGTTCCCCGTAGGCCCGCCCGTTCGTGACCCGCTTGGTGTTCCACGGAACAGACGCCCCGGCCCCGTTCGGAAAGAATTTGACGGTAAAGGTTGGGGCGTCGTCCGGGACTTGCGCGCCGGGGGCGCTGTCGCCGTCGTCGGCGGTGACGCCGTCGACGATGTGGCCCTGATAGATTTCCGAGTTGTTTTCGTCGCTCAGCGCGCCGTCGACGATATGCCCCTGAAAAATGCGCCCTTCCGCCCCCGCCGGAAACGGGAACGCCGTCAACCAAAGGAGCAGGAGCATCACACTATAAATACGTCTTTTCACAGAATCTCCTCCCACGATACAAATTTTCACATTCGCCGACCCCGCCCCGGCATGCGCCGCGCAGTCAGGCGGCGTCGGTGTCTCCGTAACAGCGGTACAGGAAAGTGACAATCTGTCCACGGGTGCAGGTTTTGTCCGGGGAGAAGGTGGTCTCCGTGGTGCCCTTGGTAATGCCAAGGTTGACGGCCCACGCGACCGCCTGCGCGTATTCGCTGTCCGTGGAAACATCGGTAAAATTATCCAGCACGTCGGTGAGGGCACTGCCGCGAATCGCCGGACTTTTGGCGAGCTTCCAGAGGTACATGACCGCCTCGGAGCGCGTACAGGCCCGGGAGGCGTCGTACTTCTCCGGGGCAATCATCTCCTTGCCGTAGGCCCAGAGCGCCGCCTTGCCGAAATCCGACTGCGCGTTCAAGTCCTTGAAGGGGTTGCTTCCCTCGTAAACCGGGGAGCGGTTCGCGCGCCACAGGAACGTAAGGATATGACTGTGCTTGCACGGGTTGTTCGGCGAGAACTGCTTCGGGTTGAAGGAAGTGCCCTTCGTGATATTCTGCTCGACGGCCCAGGCAATGGCGTCGTA
>CAMHBH010000116.1 GCA_946183175.1 uncultured Oscillibacter sp. | reverse complement strand
TGGAAACGTCGTAGACCTGCACGATGTTCGGGCTTGACAGTTGCGCGACGGCCTGGGATTCGGCGTTGAAGCGGCGTCGGAAATCGGCGTCCTGGGCCAAATCGCTCCGCAGAATCTTGACCGCGACCATGCGGTTGAGCCTGTGACAGCGGGCCTTGTACACGGTCGACATCCCGCCGATTCCGATACATTCCAGAAGTTCGTAACGGTTCTCCAGCATTTGCCCAATATACGGGTCAGTCATAAGGGGTCACCCCTTTCCGGATTGAGCATGAGGACGGCGGTCACGTTATCGGGGGCCCCGCGCCCGCGCGCCGCGCGAATCAGTTCAGCCGGACAGGCCTCCGGGGCCGTCTCCCGTACCACCGAAAGAATCTCCGGGTCGGTGAGCGTGTTCACGAGGCCGTCCGTACAAAGTAACAAAGCGTCGCCGGGGCCCATCTGGCAGGCGTAGTTGTCGCAGTCTACGGCGCTGTCGGGGCCGAGGGCGCGCGTAATCAGGTTGCGCTTGGGGTGTACGCGGGCCTCGTCCTCGGTGAGTTCGCCGCGCTCTATCATATCTTGCACGAGGGAATGGTCGCGCGTGACGCGGAAAATACGGTGGCCGTGGAGGAAGTAGGCGCGGCTGTCGCCGACGTTGGAGACCAGCACCCCCGACGTACACGCCACCGCCGAGACGAGCGTGGTACCCATCGACTGGTAGCCGATGCGTTGCGCCTCGCTCCATACGGCGTAGTTGGCCTCCGAGACCGCCTCCCGCGACAGCTTCCGGAGTTCGGAAACGTCCATGCCGGGTTGCAGACGCCGCGACAGGCAGTCCATGTACGCCCGGACGGCGATACTGCTGGCCAACTGTCCCCCGGCGGGGCCGCCCATGCCGTCGCATACGACCCCGGCCTTGTGTCCGGAGGGGAAGTCGGCGCGAATGGCGTAGGAGTCCTGATTCTCTCTCCGTACCATGCCGATGTCTGTCGCGCCGTAAATCATCATTGCGCGTCACCTCTTTTTTCAGAAAGTTCCAAGGCTCTCCGGCGGAGCTGTCCGCAGGAGGCGTCGATATCGCCGCCGAGGCTCCGGCGCACCGTCACCGTCACCCCGAGGCGCTCCAACAGCGCTTGAAATTCGCCCATGCGCCGCGACGGGCGGAGATTCCGTTCCGTCACGCGGTTGAGCGGAATTAAATTGACGTGCGCGGGCATGCCGTGCAGGCGTTCGGCGATTCGTTGCGCCTGCCAGTCATGGTCGTTGACGCCGTCGATAAGCGCGTACTCAAAAGAAATCCGCCGCCCGGTGTGCCTGAAATAGTCTTGACAGGCCGCGAACAGCGCCTCTACGTCGTAGGTACGGTTTACGGGCATGAGACGCGAGCGGGTTTCGTTGTCGGGGGCGTGAAGGGAGACCGAGAGCGTCAGTTGTAAGCGCAAGTCGGCGAGGCGGCGGATTCCGGGAATCAGGCCGCAGGTCGACAGCGAAACGTGCCTCATGCCGATATTCAGCCCGTCGGGGTGGTTGAGCAGTTCGAGGAACTTCAGCACGGCGTCGAAATTGTCGAGCGGCTCCCCGATTCCCATCAGCACGACATTCGAGACGCCCGCCCCGGCGTCCAGAGACGTAAACAGTACCTGGTCGAGTATTTCGCCGGGCGTCAAATCGCGGGCCTTCCCGGCGATGGTCGACGCGCAGAACGCGCACCCCATCCGGCACCCCGCCTGCGACGAGACGCACACCGTATTCCCGTGGTGGTAGCGCATGAGCACCGATTCCACACAGTTCCCGTCCGACAGCTCCCAAAGGTATTTGATTGTCCCGTCGAGTTGCGAGACCTGCTTCCGGGCGATTCGCGGCGGCGACAGTACGGCGTTCTCGCGCAACTTGTCGCGCAGGCCTCTAGGCAAATTCGACATCTCGTCGAGGGATTTCGCCCCGCGCTGTAGCCACTGGAACAACTGCCGCCCCCGGAACGACGGTTCCCCCATCCGCGACAGCGCCTCCGACAATTCCTCCGGCGACATGGATTTCAAATCGAGCATAGGCTTCCTTTCAAATCATACGCTTTTTCGGCGTCCTGTCAAGTATCTTTCAGACTTCCCGCGAAAGAGTAATCAGCAGACAGGTTTTCCAATAACTCCAGTAGTTCACGCTGACGACTTCCCAGCCGTCGCGGGCCAGTTCATTCATGACCGCCTCGGCGGCTTTCGCGTTCTTCGCCTCTACGACTTTGTATTCCTTCATGTCGTGTTCCTCTCCATCCGGCAAATATAAAACCCGTCCGTGTGGTCGCGCTGAGGCCACAGCGTGACTTGTCCGGGGAAGTCTCCGCGCCCCGGAAGCGTGAACGACACGCGCCGGAAGTCCGGGTTCCCCGACAGGAATCGGTCTGTAACCGCCTCGTTTTCCTCCGGGAGTATCGTACAGGTCGAGTAGACGAGCGCCCCGCCGGGGCGGACGTAACGCGCGGCGTTGCGGAGTATGGCGTACTGTAACTCCGGTAATTCCGACAGCGCCGCCGGGTCACGGTAGCGGATATCGGGCTTTTTGCGGATGATTCCCAGTCCGGAGCACGGCGCGTCGACGAGTACGGCGTCGAATTTGGCCTCCCATTCGGGGCGGAACTCGCGCCCGTCGGCCTGTTCGGTACGGATACGCCCCGCAAGTCCGAGGCGCGCCGCGCCGTCGGCGATACGCTGTAGCTTGTTGGCGTTGACATCGCAGGAGAGCACCGCGCCGCCGTCGAGCGCCGCCCCGAACGACTTCCCGCCCGGGGCCGCGCACACGTCGAGCACCGACTGTCCGCGCGTAATCCCGGCGACGCGCGTCACGAGTTGCGCCGCCGCGTCCTGTACATAGAATTTCCCGTCCCGGAACGCTTGCAGGCCCGTCACCGAACCGCCGCCCGTCAGTTCCAGACAGTCCGGTACCCACGGGTGCCGCGCCGCCTCCGGGAAATCTTCGGGCGTCGCGCGCTCCGTGTTGACCCGTACTGTAATCGGCGGTATCTGGTTGTTCGCCGACAGGAAACGCTCCGTCTCCTCCGGGCCGAGTATCGCCCCGACGCGCTCCACTATCCAGTACGGGTGACTGTAGCGCGTCGCGGCGTCGGGAATCGCGGGGAGCGACGCCTTCTCCCGCGACAGCCGCCGTAGTACCGCATTGACAAGCCCGGAGGCGGGCTTGCGTCCGGCGCGTACTGACTGCGTTACCGCCTCATTCACGGCGGCGCGGTCGGGTACGCGGTCGAGATAGAGTATCTGGTACGCGCCGATTCGGAGAATATCCGCGAGCGGCTCTTGCAGGTGCGAGACTTTCTGTTTGCAAAACGCGTTGAGGTAGAAGTCGAGCAGGATACGGTTTTGCAGGACGCCGTAGACCAGACGCGCGCACAGGGCGGCCTCCGTCGCGGGCATGACGCGGGCGTTGAGGGCGGCGTCGGCCCAGGCGCTTTGACGGCGACAGGCCGTCAGGATATCCAGCGCGGTGTCGCGGGCGGATTTCGCCGACGGCATTCCCCGCGCCGACTGCGGTTGTTTTACAGCCGACGGCATTACCTGCGCCCCCGGCGGTCGCGCGACATGAAAATCAGCACGTAGCGCAACAACTGCAACGCCGACATCAACAGCGCCGCGACATACGTCAGCGCCGCCGCCTTTAAGACTTTCTTCGCGCCGTCGGTCTCGTCGTCGCTGAGCAGTCCGGAACTCTCGATAGTCGCAATGGCGCGGCGGGAGGCGTCGAACTCTACGGGGAGTGTCACGAGCTGGAAGAAGGTGGTCAGCGAGAAGAGGATGATTCCGACGAACAAAAGCGGCTGGAAATACAGGATAATCCCCAAAAACAGGAACAGGAACGACGCCTGTGAACCGAACTGCGTCGCGGGAATAATGGCACTGCGGAGGCGGACGGGCGCGTAGTTTTCGGCGTACTGCACGGCGTGTCCGGCCTCGTGGCAGGCCACGCCCACCGCCGAGACCGTCGCGACATTATAGACCGGTTCCGAGAGATAAATACAGTTGTCCTGCGGGTTGTAGTGGTCAGTCAGAGACCCGGCGCAGGGGCGGATTCCCACGTTTGTGACGTGATGGGCACGGAGTACGGCTTCGGCGGCCTCGCGGCCCGTCAGGCCGCGCGTACACCGTAACTGGCTGTACTTGCGGAAATTCCCGCTGACCTGCATTTGGGCCCACGCGGAGAGAATCATAACGGGTATCAGGAGAATCAGGTAAATCATATCCGCGCTGGCTGTGCCTCGATAAAACATGGTTACACCTCGCAATTCAGAATTTCAACCCGTCGCCGGGTTTGACGGGTGTCCGGGCAGGTATTTCAGGATTCCGGCCCGTCGCCGGGTTTGACCGGGTGCCCGGACAGGTAATTCGCAAATTTCAGGATTCCGGCCCGTTGCCGGGTTTGACAGGGTGCCCGAGCAGGTAACTTGCGGCGGACATCCGTTTTTTGCCCTGTGCCTGTAGTTCCGTGACACGTAAGATTGTACCGTCCCCGCACGCCACGCCGATACCCGCCTTTCCGGCGTCCGTGACCGTACCCGGCGGGGCGTCGGTGTACTCCCCGGTGGCCTCCGACGCGAACAGCTTCAGCGTTTCGCCGCCTATCGCGTCGGTCGTGGCGCATGGCCACGGGTAAAGCCCGCGTATCTGGCACTGGATTTCCCGCGCGGGGCGGTTCCAGTCCACGGGCGAAAGCTCCTTCGACAGCATGGGCGCGTACGTGACGCGTTCGGGGTCCTGCGCGAAACGCGGCGCGGTGCCGCTGGCAATCGCGGCCACGGCCTGTAACAATGCCTCCGCGCCGAGTGCGGCAAGGCGGCCCGTCAGCGACAGCGCGTCCTCGTGCGGCCCGATGTCGGTCTCGCGTTGCAGGACGATGTCGCCGGCGTCGAGTTCCTTCGCCATGTGCATAATGGTTACGCCCGTATGGGTGTCGCCGTTGAGAATGGCCCAGTTGATGGGCGCGGCGCCCCGGTAGCGCGGCAACAGCGACGAGTGTACATTGATACAGCCGTACAGGGGCACTTGCAAGACCGCCTCCGGGAGAATCTTCCCGTAGGCCGCCACGACGACCAATTCCGGCGACAAGGCGCGCAGACTTTCCAGCGCGGCCTCGTCGCGAAGTTTGAGCGGCTGGTACACCGGGATTCCCCGCGAAAGCGCGTACTCCTTCACCGGGGACGCCGCTAATTTGTGTCCGCGGTTCTTGGGCCTGTCTGGCTGCGTGAATACGCCGCAAATCTCGTGTCCGGCCTCCGAGAGCGCCCGCAGCGACGCCGCCGCGAAATCCGGCGTGCCCATGAACACTATCCGCATTCCGTCACGCCCCTTCCCCGGCTTCCTGCTCGTCCTGCTGTCTCTGGTACTCCTCCAGCTCCTCGTCAGACAGGAAATGGTCTATCAGTTCTGTATATAAGTGGCCGTCAAGGTGGGCGATTTCGTGACAGAATGCCCGCGCCGTCAGTCCGGTACCCTCGTATTCGTGCCAGTCGCCGCGCCTGTCCTGCGCCCGGACTTTGACGTGTTCCGGACGCGTCACAATGCCCCACTTCCCCGGCACGCTCAGACAGCCCTCTAAGCCTGTCTGTTCGCCGTCCTGCTCTATGATTTCCGGGTTGACCAGTTCGTAATACTCCTCCGTCTTCTCGTCCATGACCAGGCACACGCGCCGGAGTACGCCGACTTGCGGGGCGGCCAATCCGGCCCCGCCGGCGTTGGCGAGGGTGTCGCGCATATCGTCCAGCAGGAGCCAGAGACGCCCGTTGAAGTCCCGGACGGGCCGGGCCTTTTTGGTCAGTACGGGGTCGCCCTGTTCCACGATGTTTCTCAATGCCATACTGTGATAATCCTTTCGTCTTTCGACGCCGACTGTAACCGTCTTTGTCCGTCGGCGCGCTTTGATAATCTTTCCGTCCGTCGCCGCCGTGACAAGGGTTTCTGTCAATTGCCGCCGTTCAGATAAGCCTTGTCAGTTGTCGCCGTTGCAGTCCACGGACAGCGACAGCCCACGCGCGGCGCGGTCTCGTAAGAACTCCCCCGACAGCCACGCTAAACGTTCCCGGACGGGCTTTTCGTTCCGGCACACCAGCAGAACCCGGTAGCGGTAACGGGCGTTGACGCGCAGGACGGGCGCGGGGGCCGGGCCGAGGATTTCGGCGGAGAACCCCGGCGCGTTGAACAGATTCCGCAGGGTGTCGCGGACTTTCACCGCCGCGAGAAATACGGCCTGTTCCTCGACGCCCGAGACGGTTAGTGTAAACCAGTCGGCGAAGGGCGGACAGCGCCGCGCGCGGCGGATTCTGATTTCGGTCTCGTAGAAGCGGCGGTAGTCCTGGGCGGCGGCGCTCTGAATCACGTCGCTGTCGGGTTGGTACGTCTGAATAATCGCGCGGCCCTGCCGGGTACCGCGTCCGGCGCGCCCGACGACCTGCGTCAACAGGCTAAACGTCCGTTCGGCGGCGCGGTAGTGGTCGAAGTACAAGGACGCGTCGGCGAGTAGCGCCCCGACTAACGTCACGTTCTCGAAATCCAGTCCGCGCGCGACCATCTGCGTACCTAATAGAATCGGAATGCGCTCCTGTTCAAATTTCGCGAGTAGCTTTCCCTGTTTTCCGGTGGCGGTATCGGCGAACTGGCGCAGCAGCTCCTTCTGCTTTTCGTTGAGCCGCCGGGGCACCTCCACCCGGATGTGCAGAATCATATCGCCGCGGTAATTGCCCCGCAGCTGCTGCACGCCCTGGCCGCGGATGCGGAAGGTCGTGCCCGGCTGCGTG
>CAMHBH010000115.1 GCA_946183175.1 uncultured Oscillibacter sp. | reverse complement strand
CTGAACCTGCCGTTCAAGGAGGCCATTCAACGGCGTACGCAGTTGAGCAATACGGCCCTCGTGGAACTGATGGCGCTTGACTTCGCCACGCAGGAGTTAGGGCTTTACCTGACCACGCACGCGCAAGACCGGGAGGCCCTACAACTTTACTGGTCATACGTCCAACTCGCAAAAGAGGGCCGGGAGAAGTACCAGGAGATGTACGGCCCGCTGCTGGAAACCGACCTCACGCCGGAGGATGGTTTCGCGTGGCTCGACGACCCGTGGCCGTGGGACTTGGGAGGGAATGCGTAATGTTTGTCTATGAGAAGAAGCTGCAGTACCCGGTTCGGATACAGAACCCCAACCCGAAACTCGCCGCGATTATCATTTCCCAGTACGGGGGTACATACGCCGATAGACTACGATACGCGGGAAACCGCCGCCCCCGGGATTCCGGAGAACGGCGGCTCTTGTCACGCGTGGGCCTTTTCGTACTTGTCAAGAAACGCGACCAGCGCCTCTACGCCCTCTTTGGGCATGGCGTTGAAAATCGAGGCCCGCAGTCCGCCCACGCTCTTGTGGCCTTTCAGGTTTTCCAGCCCGGCGGCCTTCGCCGCCGCGACAACTTCGGCGTCCTGTGCGGGCGAGGGCGTCACGAACGGCACATTCATCAGCGAACGGTCGGCCTTCTCCGCCGTGCCCCGGAAAAACTGACTGCTGTCTAGAAAATCGTACAGAATCGCGGCCTTTTCGCGGTTGCGGCGCTCCATTTCCTCCAGCCCGCCGAGTTCCAGCAGGTACCGGAACACCTTCCCGCAACAGTACAGAGACCAGCAGTTGGGCGTGTTGTACATGGAATCGTTGTCGGCGTGCGTCTTGTAGCGCAGGTAGAGCGGGACTTTCGGGTCCAGGTCGTCGCGGACGAGGTCGCCGCGCACAATCACAATCGTCATCCCGGCGGGGCCGACGTTCTTCTGTACGCCCGCGAAAATCAGGCCGTAGCGCGACACGTCGCACGGGCGCGACAGGAACATCGACGACTGGTCGGACACCAGCGGGACGCCGTGCGTGTCCGGCAGATTCCAGAATGTGGTACCGTGAATCGTCTCGTTTTCGCAGACGTAGACGTAATCGGTACCGGCGGGGAACGTCAGCGCGGAGCAGTCCGGGACGTAGGAGAAATTCCGGTCGGCGGACGACGCCGACACAATGACATTGCCGTAACGTTTGGCCTCGGGAATGGCCTTGTGAGACCACGCGCCGCTCTCGATGTAACAGGCGGTGCCGCCGCTCAGGAGATTGATAGGAACCATGGAAAATTGCAGTGTCCCGCCGCCCTGGATGAACAGTACGCGGTAGTTGTCGGGAACGTTCAGGAGTTTGCGCAAGTCGGCCTCGGCGTCGTCGCGGATTTTCTGGAACACGGCGGAACGGTGGCTCATCTCCATGACGCTCATGCCGCTTCCGTGGTAGTTGAGCACCTCCGCCGCGATTTCCTCCAATACGGGTTCCGGCATGATGGCCGGGCCGGCTGAAAAGTTGTATACTCGTCCGTACTTCACAGTGGTTTACTCCCTTGAAACAGATTGGTTTGCCCCTCCGTCGCCTTGCGCACTCCGTGGGGCGCGCGAAGCGGCGGAGGGCGTTTCACAGCCGGGTGACGACGGGAATCACCATCGGACTGCGGCGGGTATTCTTGTAGAGGTAGCCGCTGACCGCCGCCTTGACCGCGCCGCGTAATTCGCCGTCGTCGCGGGGGCGGCGCGGGCTGACCGACTCCGCCGCCTCCGTCGCCACGGACTGCAACTCGTGCATCATGTCGCCGGATTCCTTGACGTAGATAAACCCGCGCGTGATGATTTCCGGCGCGGCGAGTAATCCGCCGTCGCGGGAGGAAATCGGGAGCACGATAACAACCATACCGTCTTCCGCGAGGCGTCGGCGGTCGCGCATGACCACCGCGCCCACGTCGCCCACGCCGGAGCCGTCGACGTAGATTTCCCCGGCGGGGACGGGCGTCCCGAATTTGATAGTCCGGGGCGTAATCTCGATGACGGAGCCGTTTTCGGCAATGGCAATCCGGTTGCGCTCCATGCCCATCTGCTGGGCGAGCTGGCAGTGGATTTGCAACATCCTCTGTTCGCCGTGGAGCGGTACGAAGAACTGCGGTTTCGTCAGCGCGTGGATGATTTTCAATTCCTCCTGGCAGGCGTGCCCCGAGACGTGGAGCATATCGGCCTTGTTGTAAACGACCTTCACGCCCTTCTTGAAGAGCTCGTTAATCACGCGGCTGACGGTGACCTCGTTGCCGGGAATCGCCGAGGCGGAAATAATGACCTTGTCGCCGGGGCCGAGTTCGACCTGCTTGTGAATCGAGAAGGCCATACGGTACAGCGCGCTCATTTCCTCGCCCTGGGAACCCGTCGTGACAATCACCTGTTTGTCGCGGGGGAGGGCCTTCAGGCGGTTGATGTCCGTCAGCGTATTGCGCGGGACTTTCATATAGCCGAGTTCCACGGAGACGCGCATAATGTTCTCCATGGAGCGGCCCGTCACCGCGACTTTCCGCCCGCACGCGGCGGCGGCGTCGAGTACCTGCTGGATACGGTGGACGTTCGAGGCGAAGGTCGTCACAAGGACGCGTTCCGCGCAGCCCTGGAACTGCCGGAAGAACGTCTCGCCGACGGCGCGCTCGCTCATGGTGTAGCCGGGGCGTTCGACGTTCGTCGAGTCGGCGCACAGGCACAGTACGCCCTCGCGGCCCAGTTCGCCGAAGCGCGCCAAGTCAATCACTTCCCCGTCGATGGGGGTCGAGTCGATTTTGAAGTCGCCGGTATGAATGACGGTGCCCATTTTGGTATGGATGGCGAAGGCGACGGAATCGGCGATGGAGTGGTTGACGTGGATGAACTCCACCGTAAATTTCCCTGCGCGCACGCTCTCCCCGGCCTGTACGGTAATCAGTTTCGTCGTCTGGAGTAAGTCGTGCTCCTCCAGTTTGAGCTTGATAAGCCCGGCGGTCAGGCGGGTGCAGTAGATGGGCATATTGACCTGTTTGAGCACATGGGGAATCGCGCCCACATGGTCCTCGTGGGCGTGGGTGATGAACAGTCCCCGGATGTGGGCGCGGTTCTTGACCAGCCAGGTGATGTCGGGAATCACGCTGTCAATGCCGTACATGTCATCCTCCGGAAAGGCCATGCCGCAGTCGACGACGATGCTTTCCCCGCCGTACTCGTAGACGGTCATATTCTTCCCGATTTCGTTGAGGCCGCCGAGGGGGATAATTTTCAGTTTTTCTGCCATAAAATTCGCTAATACTCCTTTACAAGTCTTCAGCGGCCCGGCGGGGAAGGGCGCGAAAACCATAGACGCCCCTTTGCCGCGCGGCCCCGTATCGCCGCGCGGGAATGGTTTACGCCCCCGCAATCGGTATTCCGCTGTCTATTATTTGACCGCGGGAAGCGGCGCTCCGCGGTAAAATACAAGTTATCAAAGCCGGCGCATATGACCGGAACAAGAGAATCCTAGTATACCTGTTTTGCGGGGCGATTGCAAGAGGGAATTTCGGAGTTTTTGTCGGGAAGTACGCCCGGAGCGCGCCTTGCCGACGCCTTTGCCAGTATATGTAAAATCCGTTGGCGGGGCCCCCGGCCACGGCATAGGGGTTAGTTCAGCCCCCTCCGTCGTGTGACGGAGGGGGCGTCGTTCTATGGCGGGAGGCGGCGAAACCGATTAGTTCCAACGCTCCTGACCGCTGTTGTCGTGTGAGAAGGCGTGTTCGTTGGAGGCCTCTATCATATTGTAGAAGTACCACGCGGAATGGTCGGGGGTGTCGGTGAAGGTCCGGAGTTCCGCGAAATGCGCTTCCACGTAGTCCACGTCGGCGGCGCGGTTGAGCATTCTGTTCATGATAGCCGTCACCGCCGCGCGGGTGATGGGTGCCGCCGGGCGGAATGTGCCGTCCTCATAGCCGCCAATCCAGCCGTAGGAGGCCGCGCGGGCAATCACGTCGTAGGCCCAGTGGGTCTCCGGCACGTCGGAGAAGCGCGCGGAACCTGTCAGCGTCTGTCCGTTGGCTTTCAGGAAGCGGCTGGCAATCGCCGTAAAGGCCGCGCGGGAAATGCTGTCGTTGCCGTGGAACGTGCCGTCGCTGTAGCCCTGCACGATTCCGAGTTTGGAGAGCGTGTAGACGGCCTCGGCGTACCACTCGTTCCCGGTCATGTCGCGGAAGGACACGCTCCCGCTGACGTTCTGGTTTTTCAGGAGACGGTAGAACATCATCGCGACCTGCGCGCGCGTGACATTGCCGTAGGGGCGGAATGTGCCGTCCGTGAATCCGCGGATATAGACGGGGTGGCTGTCCGTGACGAGCCAATCGGAGACGCCCGTCTCGTCGGGGGATACCGGGTGTTCGGTGTCGTGCGTGGAGTTGGAGTTGTCGGTGTCCGTAGGGGTGGGACTGTCGGGCGCGTCGGTGTCCGTAGCGGTGGAACTGTCGGGAGTACCGGACGTTCCGGGGGCGTCGCCGGCGAAAGCCCCGGTCACAACCACGTCGCTGGCGGGCTGGACGTACCCGAATGTGCCGTCGGCGTTCGGCGTAACCGACACGTCCTTTCCGGCGGAGGTGCGTACCGTGACGCCCTGCGCGGAGTAGTCCTTATCCGGCGTGGCCGTGATGGTAATCTGTGTCCCGCTACTTGCGCGCGTCAGGGACGCTGTGACTGTCCCGTGCTCCGGGGGCGTGACGGTAATTTTGTACGTTCTGGGGGCGCTTCCTCCGCCTCCGCCGCTGTAAGAAGGCGTCGGTGCCGGTGTTGGAGTAGGCGCGGGCGTCGAACCCGCCGCCCATCTGGCGTAGAGCGTGGTATCGGCTGTAATGACGGTGTTGAAATCGAAGTCCTGTTTGGTGCCGTCGGGCGTGAGGGTGTACCAGCCGGCGAAGGTGTGGCCGGATTTGGCCACGGTCCCGGGCTGTGTGGCCCGCTGTGCGCCCGTGTTGGGGAGAATCTGGTCGTCAATCCATGTGCCGCCGTCGGTCTCGAAATTTACGCGGTAGTTCTCTCTCGCGGAAGTCGTCACGCTGAAGGTCGAGAAATACATGCTGTAAATGTAGATAACCGCGTTACTGCCCCATTCGGAGACGTAGTAATAGCCGTCTAAGCCGTCGCAGGCCGCGGGGCGTTCCGACAGTCTGTGGAACAGGAGCGCCGCGCCGCCGTGATAGCGCGCAATCTCCGGGTTATAGCGTCCCGTGAGGTCGTAGCGGAGTGGGATTTCCACGGTCGGCGTCTCGTGCAGGGAGGTTTCCGTATGCTCCGCGTTGCCGTCCTCCAGCGTGGTCACGGTCTTCTTTACCTGAATGTCGATGTAGTCGGTCTTGATGCTCTCGTCATTCCGGTACACACCGCGCACGGAATTGTAAATGACGGTCTGTTCCTGTTGGAGTTCGCGTTCCGCCTCGCTCAAGTCCGCCGCGTTACGGCCCACGAGATTCCGCAACGTCGCCCCGGCCAATTCCGCTTTGACGTTCTTGGTCTGGTTCGCGCCGACGACCGTCTCGTCGGCGGCGGCGATGGCCCGCATGAAGGTGGACGCGTCCCGTCCGGTCTCCGTCATGCCCATGAAGCCGCGAATATTGCTCTCCGTGTCCCCACTGACGAAGCTCACTTCTCCGCGCCGGTCGCCGATTCTCCATGTGGCGTCGTAGACGAGATTCTCCGCGGTGCCCCGCGGGACTGTGACACTCAACAGAGTTTTCCCGTTGGCGTCCTGCCAGCCGAGGAACACGTAGCCGTTGCGAATCGGTTCGGGGAGCACGAAAGTCTCGCTGTCCGGACTGAACGGACGAACCTAGGTTTCATTGTTGGAGCCTTCCACGGCGGCCCATTCGGTGTAGGCCCCGGACATGCCGCCGTACAGGCAGCGGAGCGTTACCGTATAGGTGTTGGGCGTCCAGCGGGCGGAAAGCGTGGTGTCCTTGCCCGGCATGGCCGACTGTGCGGTGAAAAGCGTCTCCGTCTCGTACCAGCCGCCGAACGTGTAGCCCGCGCGCGCAGTCTCCGGGAGAGTTCCGACAACTTCCCCGGCGCGGAGCGTCCGCGTCCCGGCGACTTCGCTTCCGCCGTTGCTGTTAAAGCGGAGCGTGAAGGCCTCGCCCGCCGTCAGGTGGACAGTTATCGTATAGTCCTGATAGTTCCGGCTGGAAACCGTCACCCTGATGGTACTTTCCGCGCCTCCGGAAACGGCGGCGGTGTCAAAGCGGAGGGCGTTTCGGGTCTCCGCGAACGCTACGCTGTCCGGTGCCACGAGATTCCCGGAAGTCCCGGCGAGCGTACAGGAGGCCTCGTCCACCAGATACGCGCTCAGATTCCCGGTGAGATTGCGCGTATCGGTCGCCACGGAAACCGGGCCGACGGTCACGTCGTCATGGGGGGCCTTCGTCACGCGGAAGGACGCCTCCGCGAACGCGGCGTAATAGTTGCGGCTCTCGGGGATGTCGACGCGGAGCGTGTATTCGCCTACTGGCAGGGTTTCGACTTCGCTGTCGGTGAAGATTCTGTAGTCGTGGCCGTTCTCGCGGCAACGGTACGCGGCTATGCCGTAGTCCGTGACGATGTCGCCTCTGCCGGAGAACAGGGAAGCGATACGGGCCGGCAGTCCGGACAGCGCGGCGGGGCTTTTGCGGTAGACGGTCAGTTTCGGGATACCGTGCGGCGTGAGGTAAGTCCAGGCGTTCAGGGGCTGACTGACATCGTGACGGTCGACGAGTTCGAGTTCGGGCAGGAGCGTGGCCTTCCCGATTTGTACGAGGGCGCTTCCGGTGACGGGCGACGCGCCGTCCGCCGTTACTCTGTAGTAAACGGTGTAGTCTCCGGCGTCTTTGTAGGCGGGGTTGGTCTCCCGATACGTCCCGTTTTCGGTGTCGCTGTACGTCACGGCGGCCCCGACGGGCGCGCTGACGGTGATTCCGTGCGTTTGCGCGTCATAGACGCCGCTGTAGCCCGTGGCCGTTACTGTCAGTTCTATCGGCGTATCGGGCGTGTCCGGTGTATCCGGCGT
>CAMHBH010000114.1 GCA_946183175.1 uncultured Oscillibacter sp. | reverse complement strand
GTCGTCGAGGCCGCCGGAATTAAGGACATCCGTACCAAGTGCCTGCGCTCCAACAACCCCAACAACGTGGTCGCCGCCGCGTTTGAAGGCCTCATGAGTATGCGCGGCCCCGAGGAAGTCGCCCGTATCCGGGGCAAGGCCCCCGCCGATATCCTGTGAGGAGGGCCAACATGGAATACAAAATCACGCTCGTCAAGAGCCTCAACGGACGCCTGAAAAAGCAGATTGCCACGGCGCATTCCCTGGGCCTGCGCCGTATCGGCGACAGCACCACCCAGCCCGACAACGACTGCACGCGCGGCAAAATCGCCAAAATCGGCTACCTGCTCCAAGTCACACAGCAAGAAGGAGGCGCGAACGCATGAAAATGAGTGAACTGTCTCCGGCGGAAGGTTCCGCCCGTCCGGCCTACCGTAAAGGGCGCGGCGCGGGTTCCGGCAACGGCAAGACCGCCGGACGCGGGCACAAGGGTCAGAAGGCCCGTTCGGGCGGCAAAGTCCGCGCCGGGTTCGAGGGAGGCCAAATGCCCCTCGCGCGGCGTGTGCCGAAACGCGGTTTCAACAACATCTTCGCCAAGCCGCTGGAAGTCATCAACCTGGACGCCCTGAACAAGTTCAACGACGGCGACACCGTTACGGCGGACGCCCTGCTTGAGAAGCGGATTCTCTCGTCCTGCCGCTACGGCTACAAAGTCCTCGGCAAAGGGGCCGTGACCAAGAAGGTGACCGTACAGGCGAACGCGTTCTCCGACTCCGCCAAAAAAGCCATCGAGGAGGCCGGAGGGAAAGCCGAGGTAATCTGATGATTCAGACCATTCAACGGGCGTGGGCCGTCCCGGAACTGCGCCGGAAAATCGTCTTTACGCTTCTGATTCTCCTCATTTTCCGGATTGGCAACGCCATCACCGTACCGTATATCGACACGGCGATTCTCAAAGACCAGCTCGACGCCATGGGCACGACCTACTTCGGCCTGCTCAACGCCATGAGCGGCGGCGCGTTCCAAATGGCTACCGTCTTCGCGCTGAGCATCCAGCCCTATATCAACAGCTCCATCATCATCCAGCTCCTGACCGTCGCGATTCCCGCCCTTGAAAGGCTTTCCAAGGAAGGCGGCGAGGAGGGCCGGAAGAAAATCCAGTCCATCACCCGCTATACCACTATCGCAATCGCCGTTCTTCAGGCCGTCGGCTACTACTTCATGATGAAGCGCTACGGCATTCTGCAAGAAGGCGGTACGGGTATCTGGCCCGCGCTGGTTATTATCGTAACGCTTATCGCGGGTTCGTCCTTCGTCATGTGGATGGGCGAACAGGTCAACGAGTTCGGAATCGGCAACGGTATTTCTATGATTCTGTTCGCCGGAATCCTCTCCCGCGTGCCGAGTATGATTACGGGCCTCGTCGAGGGCGTGCAGACGTGGTCGAACCTCCAGAGCGGCGACATGACCCTGGAAACGCTCCAGAGCGCGGGCTACACGCAGGAGAGCGCGCAGCGCCTCATTGATTCGGCAATCGCCCCGTGGGGCGCGGTGCTTCTCGTAGTCGGCATGCTGGCCCTGATAGTCTTCATCGTGTTCATCAACGACGCCGAGCGCCGGATTCCCGTACAGTACGCGAAACGGCAGGTGGGCCGCCGGATGTACGGCGGACAGTCGACCAACCTTCCGATGAAAGTCGGCATGGCCGGCGTACTCCCGATTATCTTCGCGCAGAGTATCGCTTCCCTGCCTATCACCGTATGGAGCTTTATCGGCATTCCGCAGGAGGGCACCGTGTCCTACGCAATTTACAAAGCTATCGACGCGCAGTCCTTCCTCTATATGGTCGTCTACTTCATCATGATTATCGGCTTCAGCTATTTCTACGCTACCATCCAGTTCAACCCCGTGGAAATCGCCAACAACCTCAAGAAACAGGGGGGCTTTATTCCCGGCTTCCGCCCCGGCAAGCCCACGATTGACTTTATCAAGCGCGTACTGAACCGAATCACGTTCTTCGGCGCGATTTACCTCGGTATCGTGGCGCTGTGCCCGCTGATTGTGGGTAAAATCGTACAAAACAGCTCCGTGTCCATCGGCGGCACGTCCGTCATCATCGTGGTCGGCGTGGCCCTGGAAACCGTCAAGGCCCTGGAATCCCAAATGCTCATGCGGCAGTATAAAGGGTTCCTTGAGTGAGAGAAGGAGTAGCTTATGAAACTGATTCTGTTAGGCGCTCCCGGCGCGGGCAAGGGCACGCAGGCGGAAATTCTCTGCGACCGCCTCGAAATCCCGACCATTTCCACAGGTAATATCCTCCGGGCCGCCGTCAAGAACGGCACGCCCACCGGATTAAAGGCCAAGGCGTTCATGGACGCCGGACAGCTCGTCCCCGACGAGGTGATTATTGGAATCATCTCCGAGCGTCTCCAGGAGGACGATTGCAAGAACGGCTACATTCTCGACGGCGTGCCGCGCACGATTGCGCAGGCGGAGGCGTTGGAGAAGGCCGGAATCCTGTTTGACGCGGTGGTGTCCATCGAGATTTCCGACGAGACCATTATGAACCGCATGAGCGGGCGTCGCGTGTGCGAATCCTGCGGGGCGAGCTACCACGTAGTGGCGGTGCCGCCGAAACAGGAAGGCGTGTGCGACCGTTGCGGCGGGAAGCTCGTACAGCGCAAGGACGACGCCCCCGAGACCGTCAAGTCCCGTCTGGACGTGTACCATCAGGAGACCGAGCCGCTGAAGGACTTCTACGCCAGGCGGAATCTGCTCAAAACGGTGGAGAACCAGTCGACAGTAGAGGCCACCACGGCGGCGATTCTCAAAGTTTTGGAGGCGTAACGCATGGCCCCCAATCCTTTCCGCCTGAAGGCGTCCGCCGAGCGAATCATCATCAAGTCCCCGCACGAAGTCGAGCTCATGCGCCGCGCCGGACAAATCACGGCGGCGGCCCGCGCCCTCGCCGGGACGCTTGTCAAACCCGGCGTCACGACGCAGGCGATTGACCGCGAAGTCGCCGCGTTCATCCGCGGACAGGGCGCGGTTCCGTCCTTCTACCACTATAACGGCTTTCCCGCGAGCGTGTGTATCAGCGTCAACGAGGAAGTCATCCACGGCATTCCGGGGAAGCGCCGCCTCAAAGAGGGCGACATCGTGAGTGTCGACGTGGGCGCGCTCATCGGCGGGTATCACGGCGACTGCTGCGCGACGTTCCCCTGTGGCGAAATCTCCCCGGAGGCCCGGGATTTAATCGACGTGACCCGGCAGAGTTTCTTCGAGGGAATCGCCAAGGCCCGAGAGGGCAACCGCCTGTTCGATATCTCCGCCGCCGTGCAGGCCTACGTGGAGAGCCACGGCTACTCGATAGTCCGTGAATACGTGGGCCACGGCGTGGGGACGCACCTCCACGAGCCGCCGGAAGTCCCGAACTACGTCCCGCAGGACCGCAGGGGCGGCAACCCGCGCCTATTGCGCGGCATGACGATAGCCGTAGAGCCCATGGTCAACGCGGGCGGGGCCGGGGTCAATGTCCTGGACAACAAGTGGACGGTCGTCACCAAGGACGGCAAGTGGGCCGCCCATTACGAGAATACCATCCTGATTACCGACGGGGAGCCGGAAATCCTGACGGCCCCGGCAATCTGACCGTATGGACATTGAGAAATCGAACATCGTGCGCTCGCGCGCCGGGAGAGATTCGGGAAAGCTCTTTGTCGTCCTCGCGGTGGAGGGGGAGTACCTCCTGTTGGCCGACGGGAAGTCCCGGAAGCTGGAAGCCCCGAAACGCAAGAAGCGGCGGCACGCCGAGTTCGTCGCCGCCGCCGACGATACCCGGCTTTCCAAGAAAATCAGGGGTGAGGAGAAAATCACCAACAGCGAAGTCCGCCGGGCGCTGGCGGCGTACCGCGCGGAACAGGAGGGATAACGCTTGGCAAAATCCGACATGATTGAAGTCGAGGGCGTCGTGGCCGAGGCCCTGCCCAACACAACCTTTCGGGTTGACATCGGCAACGGGCATACCATCCTTGCCCATATTTCCGGAAAGCTCAGAATGAATTTCATCAGGATTCTGCCCGGCGACCGGGTCACGGTGGAAATGTCCCCCTATGACCTCACCCGAGGCCGGATTACCTGGCGCAGCAAGTAGGAGGCAAACTATGAAAGTAAGACCGTCCGTCAAGCCCATGTGCGAGAAGTGCAAAATCATCCGCCGCAAGGGCCGCGTTATGATTATCTGCGAGAACCCCAAGCACAAGCAGAGACAGGGCTGACATTTTCTGGAGGTGTAACGAATGGCACGTATCGCCGGTATTGACCTGCCGAAGGAGAAACGAATCGAAATCGGCCTGACCTATATCTACGGCATTGGCAGAAAGAGCGCGCAGGACATCCTCGCCAAGACGGGCGTCAGCCCCGACACGCGCGTGAAGGACCTCTCCGACGCCGACGAGCAGAAGCTCCGCGACGCCGTCAACGACTACACGGTCGAAGGCGACCTCCGCCGCCAGACCGCCCTCGACATCAAGCGTCTGGGCGAAATCGGCTGTTACCGCGGAATCCGCCACCGCCGCGGCCTGCCCGTGCGCGGACAGCGGAGCAAGACCAACGCCAGAACCCGCAAAGGCCCCAAAAAGACCATTGCCAACAAGAAGAAGTAAGGAGGGAGTAACCGTATGGCAAGCGCGAAATCCGGCGGGAAGAAAGTCGTCCGCCGCCGCCGTGAGCGGAAGAATATCGAACGCGGTCAAGTCCATATCCGCTCTTCGTTCAACAACACGATGGTGACGGTGACGGACACGCAGGGCAACGCCATTTCGTGGGCTTCCTCCGGCGGCCTCGGATTCCGGGGGAGCAAGAAGTCGACGCCGTTCGCGGCGCAGACCGCCGCCGAAACCGCCGCCCGTGCCGCGCAGGAACACGGCCTCAAAACCGTGGAGGTGTACGTGCGCGGCCCCGGTCAGGGACGCGAGGCCGCTATCCGCGCGTTGCAGGCCGTCGGCCTCGACGTGACCATGATTAAGGACGTGACCCCCATCCCGCACAACGGATGCCGTCCGCCGAAGCGCCGCCGCGTGTAATCAAAGGAGGATTCAGCGAAATGGCAAAGAATATGCAGCCGGTCGCCAAACGCTGTAAGGCGCTGGGCATTTCCCCCGCTGTCATGGGCTATACCAAGAAGACCACCAACCGCAACCCCGGCGGCCAAATGCGCCGCAAGAAGAGCGACTACGGAATCCAGCTCAACGAGAAGCAGAAGGTCAAGTTCATCTACGGCATTCTCGAAAAGCAGTTCCGCTCCTACTACGAATCCGCCGCCGCCGCCCCGGGGCGTACCGGCGACAACCTCCTCATCACCGTGGAACGCCGCCTCGACAACGTCGTCTACCGTATGGGATTCGCCATGACCCGCCGCCAGGCACGCCAGCTCGTCACCCACGCCCATTTCACCGTCAACGGGCGCAAGGTCAACATCCCCTCGTACCTCGTCAAGGCCGGGGACGTTATCGAAGTAGAGGAAGCGAGCCGTTCGTCCGTCGTCTTCAAGCGCCTCACCGGACAGGACGCCCCCATTTTCCTGCTCCCGGCGTGGATGGAACGCGAGAAGAATACCCTCAAAGGCACGATTACACGCCTCCCCACCCGCGAGGATATCGACGTGCCCGTGGAAGAACACCTCATCGTCGAATTGTACTCCAAGTAACGGAGGCTTTCCGCGTGAAAGCCGGAATCAGATGATGAAGGAGGGTATCCCGTGTTTGAAATTGAAAAGCCCCTCATTGAGTTCATCGAAACTCCCAATGACCCCACTTACGGGCGGTGCGTCGTAGACCGTCTGGAGCGCGGATACGGCACAACGCTGGGCAATGCGCTGCGCCGTGTCATGCTGTCGTCCCTGCCGGGCTACGCCCCCACCATGATTTCCATCGAGGGCGTACAGCACGAGTTTTCCACGATTCCGGGCGTCAAGGAGGACGTGACCGAAATCGTGCTGAACATCAAGGGCCTGCTGACCAAACTCCACGGCGACGGCCCCCGCAAAGTCTTTATCGACGCCACGGGCCCGTGCGAAGTCACGGCCCGCGACATCAAGAACGACAGCGAGGTCGAAATCCTCAACAAAGACCTCCACATCGCCACCCTCGACAGCGGCGCGTCGCTCAACATGGAAATCACGCTGGACTACGGGCACGGCTACGTCAACGCCGACGCCAACAAGCCCCAGCAGAAGAAAATCGGTATCATCGCCGTCGACTCCATCTACACCCCGGTCTACAAAGTCAACTACACCGTCGAACCGACGCGCGTCGGCACGTCCAGCAACTTCGACAAGCTCACGCTGGAAGTCTGGACGGACGGCACCATCTCCGCCCGCGACGCCGTGTCCCTCGGCGCGAAAATCCTCTGCGACCACTTCGCCCTGTTCATCGACCTGTCCGACACCGTCGGCTCCCGTCCGACTGTCGTCGAAAAGGCCGAGGCCCAGCGCGACAAAGTCCTCGAAATGACGATTGAGGAACTGGATTTGTCCGTCCGGAGCTTCAACTGTCTTAAACGCGCCAATATTAACACCGTGGAAGACCTGATTTCCAAAACCGAGGACGAAATGATGAAAGTCCGGAATCTGGGGCGGAAATCGCTAGAAGAGGTCATGAACAAACTCGAAATGATGGGCCTGCACCTCGCCAGCGAGGACGCCCCCTCGTGACATCCTGACAAGAAGGAGGAATGAATATGCCTGCCAACCGCAAACTCGGCAAGCCGACCGACCAGCGTAAAGCTATGCTCCGCCAGCAGGTCACGGATTTTCTGGACTACGGGAAAATGGAGACCACCGTACCCCGCGCCAAGGAAATCCGCTCCCTCGCCGAAAAGATGATTACCCTCGGCAAAAAGAGCGACCTCGCCGCCTACCGCGCCGCCATGCGTTTTATTACCCGTGAGGACGTGTGCAAGAAGCTCTTCAAGGAAATCGCGCCCGGCTACATGGAGCGCAACGGCGGTTATACGCGCATTGTGCGCACGGGCGTGCGCCGCGGCGACGCCGCCGAAACCGCCATTCTGGAACTGGTTCGCTGAC
>CAMHBH010000113.1 GCA_946183175.1 uncultured Oscillibacter sp. | reverse complement strand
ATACCTCCACAGGCGAGGCCGCCTTTACCGATATCGGCGACATTAACGCGGAGTTCCGGTCGGCGATTCTCTGGGGCGTCAAGCACGGCATTGTCACGGGCAAAGACCCCGCGACCTTCGCCCCTCGGGAGAATATCTCCCGCCAGCAGATGTGCGCCATCATCGTGCGCTACCTCCGCGACTACCTCAGATATGATTTGTCGGCCTACGCCCTGCCGGGCGGCTTCGCCGACTACGATACCATTTCCAATTACGCGAAAGAGGCCGTGTCGATTTGCAAGGCCATGGGCATTCTCGACGGGCGGGAAGTCGACGGCGTGACAATTTTCGACCCGGCCGGTTCGGCGAGCCGCGCGGCGGTCGTGAAAGTCCTCTCCAACGCCGTACAGCAGATTCCCAATTTGCGCAAACTCCCCGCCCCCGTGGACAACACGGGAGAGAGTACCAACAGCGGCGACGCCTCCGGCAACGGGAGTACCAGCAGCGGCGACAGCGTCAACTCCGACACCGGGGATACTAAGAAGAACACTTCCAGTAGCGGCAGTTCCGGCGGAGGGAATTCGAGTTCTGGCGGCGGCAGTAGTTCCGGCGGAGGCGGTTCGAGTTCCGGCGGCGGCAGTAGTTCCGGCGGAGGCGGTTCGAGTTCCGGCGGCGGCGGTTCGTACATTCCCGCGCCCCCCGCGCCGTCCACCCCCGACACAGGCGACAGCGGGAATACCACGCCCGACACCGGCGACAGCGGGAATACGACCCCCGCGACGGAACCCGAAAACGCCCCGGAGGTATTCGCCATCGTGCAAAAGATTCTCAGCGCCTACGAGGCCAACCCGCCGGAATCCGAGCTTGCACAGACCTATATGCAGCTTCTGCTCCCGCCCATCCGGGAAATGAACGAGGCCCGCAATAACGGCGCGATTGTCGACGAGAGTTACTTCCGGACGCATTACGACACCCAATTGAGAGCTTTCCTTGCGCTGTACGACGACACATCCCTCAGCGACCTTATGCAACTGGCCGACTACGCCAAAACACTGGGCACGGTTCAGGAGTGGCGCACGGTTCTGACGTACTTCGGCATTTTGAACGTTCTTATGGGATAATACGAAAGCCGCCGTTTCCGCACGGAACGGCGACTTTTTATGAGGAGACAGGATATGAAAGAATCGGACTTCGCCGCGCCTCTGCTCGACTGGTACCGCCGCGCCGCGCGCGACTTGCCGTGGCGGCGCACACGGGACCCCTACTGTATCTGGGTGTCGGAAGTGATGTTGCAACAGACCCGCGTGGCGGCGGTCGTCGGCTACTATGCGCGCTTCCTCGACGCCTTCCCGAGTGTCGACGCCCTCGCGGACGCCTCCGAGGAGGCACTGCTGTCGCGCTGGCAGGGGCTGGGCTACTACAGCCGCGCGCGGAACCTGCACCGCGCGGCCCGGGAAATCGTACGGCGCGGGGGCTTCCCGGAGACCGCCGCCGAATTGCGGACTTTGCCCGGAATCGGCGCGTACACCGCCGGGGCGATTGCGTCGGCGGCGTTCGGGGAGCGCGTCCCCGCCGTCGACGGTAACGTCTTACGGGTCATGTCGCGCCTGACGGACAATCACGGCGACATCCTCGCGCCGTCCGTACGGCGGGAAATCGAGGCGGAAGTGTCGGCACGCTTCCCGGCGTCGGCGGAGGCGGCGCGGGTATTCAATCAGGCCCTGATGGAACTGGGCGCGACGGTGTGCGTACCGAACGGGCCGCCGAAGTGCGGGGAGTGTCCGGTAGCGGGACACTGTCTGGGACGCGCGCGCGGCACGGCGGACGCGTTGCCCGTACGCGCCGCCAAAAAGGCGCGCCGTGTCGAAGAGCGTACCGTGTTCGTACTCTGCCAAAAAGGCCGGACGGCGCTCCGCAAGCGTCCGGGGCGCGGACTGCTCGCGGGTTTGTGGGAATTCCCGAACGTCGCGGGCGCGCTGGACGAGGCGGAAGTCGCCGTACTGCTTTCGGCGTGGGGCCTGCGCGCCTCCGACTGGCTCCGGAAACTCTCCGCCAAGCATATCTTTACCCACATCGAATGGCGTATGACGGGCTACGTCCTGACGGTGGACGGCGCGGACAATCAGGGCTTTGCGTGGGCCGACGCCGTGGAACTGCGCGAGTATGCGGTACCGTCGGCGTTTGCGCGTTTCCGCGAAGCGGCGGAAGTACAGATTTCGGAGGCGACAGGAGTATGATTTGCACTCTGTGTCCGCGCGACTGCCACGCGCTCCGGACGGAGACGCGCGGCGGCGGCGTATGCGGTATGCCGTCGTCGGCGGTCGTGGCGAAGGCGATGCTGCACCGCTGGGAGGAACCCTGTCTGACGGGTACAAACGGCGCGGGGGCGGTCTTTTTCGCGGGCTGTTCGCTGGGCTGTGCGTACTGCCAGAACCGCGCGATTTCGCGCCCGGACAGGCAATCGTGGGGAGCTGTCGATGTCGCCGGACTGCGCGCAATCTTCCGCGATTTGGTAACGCGCGGCGCGGCGTGTCTCGACCTCGTGACGCCCACGCACTTTACGCCCGCCGTCGCGGAGGCGCTCTACGGCGCGGAATGGCCCGTCCCGGTCGTCTGGAACAGCGGCGGCTACGAGAAAGTCGACACCCTCCGCGCGCTCGACGGACTTGTACAAGTCTATCTGCCCGATTTGAAGTACGCGCTCCCGGGCCCGGCGGGGGCCTATTCCGGCGCGGCGGACTACTTCCAGTGGGCTGCCCCCGCGATTGAGGAGATGTTCCGTCAGACGGGCCCGTACCGTATGGAAAACGGGCGGCTGGCGTCGGGCGTACTCATCCGGCATTTGGTTCTCCCCGGCGAACTCGAAAATACCCGGCGCGTCATAGACTGGGTGTCGCGGACGTTCCGCCCCGGCGACGTACTCTTTTCGCTCATGCGGCAGTACACGCCCCAACCCGGCGCGACCGGAAAGCTGTCACGGCGCGTCACGGGCGGGGAGTACCGCGCCGCCGTGGCCTACATGCGCAACTGCGGCGTCACGGACGGCTACACGCAGGACGCCGCCTCCGCCGTCTCCGGCTATACCCCCGACTTTTGATTCCGCAATCCGCGGAGTCAAAAGTCGGCGCTTGAAAGTCCACCTGACGCCCAGCTTTCGGCCCTGCTCGTCCCGCGGAGAGTTAGCGCGACCCGCTTGCCGCCTTCTTTCGCGCCAATGAAAAAGGCGGCCCCGTACGGAACCGCCTGTAGGCCTATTGGAGCGGGCAACGAGGCTCGAACTCGCTACCTCCACCTTGGCAAGGTGGCGCTCTACCAGATGAGCTATGCCCGCGCGAACAGGCGTAGTATAGCAGAGTTGGAGGCGCTTGTCAAGAAAATTTTCGCACGGTTTGTGTAGTAATCGTTGGCAAAGTCGCGTTTGCTCCTCCGCGCTCCGCGACACCTCCCCGTTGAGCTCCGCTATCACGCGGGCAGATGGGGATTTCAGCGCGTAGCCGGGCACAGAGTGCCATTCCGGTACACTCCCCGCTCGGAGAGTACCAGCGACAGCCGCACGTCGTGGGGCTCCGTGGGAATGGAATCCTGTAGCATGGCCTCGCGGCAAATCAGCACGGACACCCCGCGGCAGTCGCAAAGGAAGCGGTCGTAGTAGCCGCCGCCGCGCCCGAGGCGGTTCCCGGCGCGGTCGCACGACAGACACGGCACAATCAGGAAATCTATCTCCGCCGGACTGACAGGCGGGGCGTCCGCGGGCGGCTCCGGAATCCCCAGCGCGCCCGGGGAGAGTTCGTCGAGGGACGATATCCGGCGCGCGTCCATGACGCCGGGCCCCGTACACAGCGGCACACAGACGCGTTTCCGCGCCGCCAGCGCGGCCCGTAACAGCGGGCGCGTGTCGATTTCGGGCCCCGTGCCCACGAAACAGCACAGGCATTGCGCCGCGCGGTAGGCCTCCATCGACAGCAACGCCGACACGATAGCGCGCCCCGAACTTTCGCGGTAGTCGGCGGGGAGAGAGCGTTCCAGTACGCGCAAGCGCCGACGCAACGCGCGTTTTTCGTCCGCCGCCGTCATACTTGTAAAATCGCGGCTTCCAGTTCGGGCACCGTCCGCACGACGCGCACCGCCCCGGCGGCGTCCAGTTCTCCCGGCTCCGCGTAGCCGAAGAACTCCACCCCGATACAGTCCAGTCCGCAACGCGCCGCGCCCTCCACGTCGTATTTCCTGTCGCCGACCATCACCGTGACGGGCTTTTCGGCCTCCCCGATTCCCAGCCGCGACATCGTCTCCCGGATAACCCGCGCCTTGTCCCAGTCCTCGGTCAGCGAACTTCCCACGATTACGCGCAAATACGGCGTGAACCCGAAGCGGTTACAGACCTGCTCGCACATCCCCTGCGGTTTCGACGACGCGACGGCCACCGTCACGCCGCGTTCCGTAAGACGCCGGAACATGTCGGTAATACCGGGCGCGGGCCGGTTCTCGTAGACGCCGACGGGGGCGTAACGTTCGCGGAAGGTGTCGACGGCGAGGCGGGTACGGGCTTTATCGTAGCCGCAGTAGAGCGGGAACGAGACCTCCATCGGCGGCCCGATAAATTTTAACAGGGTTTCGTGGTCTGGCACGGGGTCGCCCAGCTTTTCAAAGGCGTAAACGAGGCTCTTCAAGATTCCCTCTTTGGAATCGGTCAAAGTGCCGTCCAAATCGAACAGGGCGTAGCGGTACATACATGCTCCTTTCAATGGAACGCGGCCCCGGCGCGTGTCGGGGCCGCTGTGTTTATTTGTCGCAATAGGCCACGGCGTTTGCGCTTACTTGTCGCAATACTCCACGGCGCTTTCGCTGGCAATCGTGCCGAATACGACGATATCCGTGACGGCGGTGCCGCCGATACGGTTGCCGCCGTGTACGCCGCCCGTGACTTCCCCGGCGGCGAACAGGCCCGGAATCGCCCGGCCTCTCGTGCTGATGACTTCCGCGTCGGTGTCAATCTGCACGCCGCCCATGGTGTGGTGAATGCCCGGGGCAATCTTGATGGCGTAGTAGGGGCCGTGACTGAGGTCGGCTTCCATGCCGGTATCGCGCCCGAAATCGGGGTCGTTCTTGTCGGCTACGTACTGGTTCCACGTCGTAACCGTGTCGGCGAGCGTCGCGGGGTCGATACCCAGCTTTTCGGCGAGTTCCTCCACGGTGTCGGCCTGCGTCGTAATCCCGATGGAGATGTACTTCTCGGTCGCCTTCAGGCCCTCCCGGAGTTTCTGGTCGAAAATGATATAGGCGTAACTGCCCTCCTGCTCAAGCTCCGCGGCGGATACCACGTCGCGCGTAAGCAGTTCGTTGATGAAGCGCTTGCCGCTCTGGTTGACGAGAATCGCGCCGTCTCCGCGCACACCCTCGGTAATCAGCATGCTGGTACTCTGTTCGACCGTCGGGTGCAACTGGATTTGTTCGATGTCGACGAGGGCCGCGCCGACTTCCTGCGCCATGACGATTCCGTCGCCCGTCGCGCCCGGAGAGCCCGTCTTGACGGTGCCTTTCAGTTCGGGCTTGTACTGTACAATCATGTCCTCGTTACTGCCGAATCCGCCCGTAGTCAGGATGACCGACTTAGCGTGAATCGCGTACTTGTTCGCCTTGCCCTCGGCCATGACGCCCGTCACCGCGCCGTTTTCGTAAATTAACTCGGTGGCCTTGGTGTCGTACATGACATTCACTTTGAGTTCGTCCATTTTCTTCAGGAACGCCGTGACGAGGTACGCGCCCACGCCCGAACCGTCCTCGGGGGAGTGAATGCGCGCGTTGGTCGCGCCGCCGGAGAAGGACACCTTCGGCAACGGCGCGCCGATACTGTCAAGCCAGTCGATTCCCTTGGCGGAGTTCTCCGCCATGACGGTCACGAGCGCGCGGTTATTGAGGTTGTGCCCGCCCTTGATGGTGTCCTCGATGAACTGCGCGACGGTGTCCTGGATGCCCTGCTCTTTCTGGTAGTGGGTCTCGGCGGCGTTCATGCCGCCCGTGGCCTTGGTGGTATTGCCGCCCGCGTAGGGCATTTTCTCCAGCAGGATGACGTTCTTCCCGGCCTGCGTGGCCTTGATGGCCGCCGTCATGCCCGCGCCGCCCGCGCCGACAATCACGATATCGGCCTCAAGGGTTTCCTCGGGCTTGTCGGCGGAGTCGATTTCGGGCTCGCGGGCGTCCGGGAACGCCGACAAATCCGCGCCCGCCTGCGTGAAGGCGTCCTTGAGCGCCCGGAGAATCGCGCCGCTCGTGACGGTCGCGCCCGTCAGGGCGTCGATATTCGGGCTTTGCGCGGCCAGTATGCGCTCGCCCAGCATGCTCACGGCGAAAGAGCCGATGTTCTCGGTCTCGTGGTCGCCGTCGATGTCGAGGGCCTCGATGGCGTTCTCGGAGACTTTGACGACAATCGTCACGTCGCCGCCGAAGCCCTTCGCGCTTGCCATGTACGAACCCGGAATGAACAGGTTGCCGTCCTCGGCCTTGGGCCCGGAGAGGACTTCCAGCCCCGCCGCCGCCGACAGCGCGTCCGCCGCCGCCTGTCTGACGGCCCCGGTCGTCAGCGACGCCCCCGATACGCCGTCAATCTCCGCGCTCTGCGCGGAGAGCAACTGCGCAGCAAGCTGTGGAATCGCGGCCCCGCCCACGTCGGGGGTCTCGCCCTCGCCGACGATGTCGGCGTCGGTAATGCCGCCGTTCTCGCCGACGGTCAGCGTGACTTCCACGGGCCCGCCGAACCCGTTCGCGCTCGCGGAGTAAGTGCCGGGCGCGTACTCTCCCTCGATGTCCGCGCTTACGCTGAGCGCCTCCGCGGCGGCGTCCGTCCGCTCGGGCAGACCGCGTTCGACGGCCTCCAGTCCCAGCAGAATCGCGAACGCCACGACGGCGGCAATCAGCCCCCGGAAGAAATCCGCCCTTGTGATTGCGTCTTTCATGCGCACAACCTCCTTTTCTGGTAAACGGATTATAGCATACCGCGAAAGCGGTTGTAAAGTGTCAGTTGTGCCGCTTCTCCCGTTCGCCCCGGCAGGCGGGGAATGCACGGGGAGCTTGTTCACAAAATCCGCCTTGACACGTACCCCAAAAACCGCTATGATTAGCCTAC
>CAMHBH010000112.1 GCA_946183175.1 uncultured Oscillibacter sp. | reverse complement strand
TGTTGGAGCGCAGGCACTTGGTACGGATGTCCTTAATTCCGGCGGCCTCGACGACGGCGCGGACTGCGCCTCCGGCGATAACTCCGGTACCGGGGGCGGCGGGCTTCATGAGCACGCGTCCGGCCCCGGAAACGCCGATGGTCTCGTGGGGGATGGTGTCGCCGGAGAGCGTCACCGTGATGAGGTTCTTCTTGGCGGCCTCGATTCCCTTCCGGATGGCCTCGGGGACTTCGGCGGCCTTGCCGAGACCGTAGCCGACTTTCCCCTTGCCGTCGCCGACGACGACCAGCGCCGAGAACTTCATCACACGACCGCCCTTGACGGTCTTGGATACCCGGTTCAGGGAAACGACTTTCTCGATATACTCGCTCTGTTCGCGTTCAAATCTGGGCATTTTTGTCGTTCCTCCTCCCTTAGAATTTCAGTCCGCCCTCGCGGGCCCCTTCGGCGAGCGCCTTCACGCGCCCGTGGTACAGATAACCGCCGCGGTCAAAGACGACCGTCTCGATTCCCTTGTCTTTGGCGCGCTGGGCGACGAGCTTGCCGACGGCCTCCGCCGCCTTGATGTTGCCGCCGTAGCCCTCGATTTCCTTGTCGAGAGACGACGCCGACACGAGCGTAACGCCCTTGCTGTCGTCGATGACCTGCGCGTAGATGTTGGCCTCACTGCGGAAAACGTTCAGGCGGGGCGTCTCGGCGGTGCCGGAAATCTTGGCGCGGATGCGCTTGTGCCGCTTGATTCGCTGGGCGTTGGTGTTGGGACGTTTAATCATGTCGTAGCGCCTCCTTACTTCTTCGCGCCGGTCTTGCCGACCTTGCGGCGGATGACCTCGTTGGCGTACTTGATACCCTTGCCCTTGTAGGGTTCGGGCGGGCGCTTCTCGCGGACTTCGGCGGCGAACTGCCCGACCTTCTGCTTGTCGCAGCCGCTGATTACGATTTTATTCGGCGCGGGTACGTCGATGGTAATGCCGTCGGTCTCCGCGACGGTAATCGGGTGGGAGTAGCCGAGGTTCATCACGAGGTTTTTCCCCTCTTTGGCCACGCGGTAGCCCACGCCGTTGACTTCGAGTTCCTTCTTGTAGCCTTCGGTCACGCCCACGACCATGTTATGGAGCAGGGAGCGCGTCAGGCCGTGCAGACTGCGGTGCAGTTTGTCTTCGGACGGGCGCTCTACGGTCAGCACAGCGCCGTCGAGTTTGAGTTTCATTTCGGGGCGGAGGGCCTGCGTCAATTCGCCTTTCGGGCCCTTGACGGTGACGACGTTGCCTTCGGCGATGTCGACGGTCACCCCCGCCGGGACGGTAATGGGCATTCTGCCAATTCGAGACATGCTTCTACCCCCTTACCACACGAACGCCAGGACTTCTCCGCCGACGTGGAGCTCGCGCGCCTTCTTGTCGGTCATGACGCCTCTGGACGTGGAAATGATGGCGATACCGAGACCGCGCAGGACTTTGGGCAGTTCGTCGGCCCCGGCGTACACGCGGAGGCCGGGCTTCGAGACCCGCTTCAGGCCCGTGATAACCCGTTCCTTCCCGGTGTTGTACTTCAGCGTAATGCGAATGGTCCCCTGCGGGCAGTCGTCGAGAATCTGGTAATTCCGGATATAGCCCTCTTCAAAAAGAATGCGGGCGATGCTCTTTTTCATGTTGGAGGCGGGGACTTCCACCTTGTCATGTTTGGCCGCGTTGGCGTTGCGGATACGGGTCAGCATATCCGCGACTGGGTCGGTGATGTGCATAATAAGTCCTCCTTACATAGGGTGGCGGCGTCGTGGCCGCTGCGGCGGCGAGGTATCACAGAGACCTTGACAGGCGGCCCGGACGGGCGCGCCCTCTCCCGCCGGTATCCGTGACCTTTCGTCGTCCGGGGACACCGGCCCCCGGAGCCGGTGTCTACATTGGAGTGCGTGTCGACGCTCAGAAGGACGCCTTCCGAACGCCGGGAATCTGCCCGTGATAGGCCAGCTCCCGGAAGCAGATACGGCAGACGCCATAATTGCGGAGGTAGGCGTGCGGGCGTCCGCAGAGTTTACAGCGGTTGTACTTGCGCGTGGAGTATTTCGCGGGCCTCTGCTGTTTGAGAATCATAGATTTCTTAGCCATGTCAATCCTCCTCAGCGGGCGAACGGCGCGCCGACCTGTCCGAGTAAGGCGCGGGCCTCCTCGTCGGTCTTGGCGGTGGTGCAGATGACCACGTCCATGCCGCGGATTTTGTCGATTTTGTCGTACTCGATTTCGGGGAAAATCAACTGCTCGCGGATTCCGAGGGCGTAGTTGCCGCGCCCGTCGAACGCGTTCGGGTTGATTCCCTGGAAGTCACGCACGCGCGGCAGGGCCACGTTGAACAGGCGGTCGAGAAATTCCCACATCTTGTCGCCCCGGAGCGTGACCTTCGCGCCGATGGGCATATTCTCGCGCAGTTTGAAGTTCGCAATCGACTTCCGCGCGCGGGTGATGACGGGTTTCTGCCCGGTAATCTTGGCCAAATCGCCCGACACGTTGTCGAGAATCTTGGCGTTCTCGCGGGCCTCGCCACAGCCGACGTTGACAACGACCTTGTCAATGCGCGGAATCTGCATGACGCTCTTGTAGTTAAACTGCTTCATGAGGGCCGGAGCGACTTCGGCTTTGTAGCGCTCTTTCAGTCTTGCCATAACTCCGCTCCTCTCACAGCGCCGCGCCGCAGTGCTTGCACACGCGGAACTTTTTCCCGTCCTCAATCTTCTGCGCGACGCGGGTACCCTTGCCGCACTTCGGACACACGACCTGAACCTTGCAGACCGCGATGGCGGCCTCGCGGCTGATAATGCCGCCGGTCTCGTCCTGTCGACGGGGCTTGACGTGGCAGGTGGCCATGTTGAGGCCCTCGACCACGACCTTGGACTCCTTGGGCACGGTGCCCATGACTTTCCCCTGCTTGCCCCTGTCCTTGCCGGAGAGGATAAGCACGGTGTCGCCTTTCTTGACTTTCATTGCCATACCTACGCCTCCTTAAATCACTTCGGGGGCCAGAGACAGGATTTTCATATAATCCCGGTCGCGGAGTTCCCGCGCCACCGGCCCGAAAATACGGGTGCCTCTGGGGTTCTTGTCGTCGCGAATCAGCACGGCGGCGTTGTCATCGAAACGGACGTAGGTACCGTCGGCGCGGCGGATTCCCTTGGCGCTCCGCACGATGACCGCGCGCACGACTTCGCCCTTCTTGACCATGCCGCCCGGCGTCGACTTGCGCACGGAGGCGACGATTACGTCGCCGATGTTGCCGTACTTCCGGGTGGAGCCGCCTAAAACCCGGATACATTTAATCTCGCGGGCACCGGTGTTATCGGCGACCTTGAGGAAAGTTTCCTGTTGAATCAACTCTCAGCGCCTCCTTTTACTTCGCCTTCTCGATGATTTTGACCACGCGCCAGCGCTTGTCTTTCGACAGCGGGCGGGTCTCCATCACCTGCACGCGGTCGCCGATTCCGCACTCGTTGTTCTCGTCGTGGGCCTTGAGCTTGTAGGTGCGGCCCACGATTTTCTTGTAGAGCGGGTGCGCGACGCGGTCGGCCACCGCGACGACGACCGTCTTATCCATCTTGTCGGAAACGACCTTGCCGACGCGGGTCTTGCGGGAGGAAGTCCGTTTTTCGTCACTCATGTCTGCTCCTCCTTATCAGTTACGCGCGCTCAGTTCGGCGAGAACCGTCTTGACACGGGCGATATCGTGCCGGGTCTCCCGGATTTTGAGGGGGTTGTCGAGCTGGTTGGTGGCGTGCTGCATCCGCAGGAAAAAGAGGTCTTTCTTCAGGCCGACCAGTTTCTCGTCCAGCTCTTCCTTGCTCATCTTGCGAAATTCACTTGCCTTCATTCTCATTCACCTGCTTCCACGGACGTGACAGCCGGTTCCACGGCGCTTTCCTCGCGGCGGAGGATTTTGGTCTTGATGGGCAGTTTGTGGCTCGCCAGACGGAGCGCCTCCTTGGCGGTCTCCTCCGGTACGCCCGCGATTTCAAACATCACGCGTCCGGGCTTCACCACGGCCACCCAGAACTCCGGGGAACCCTTGCCGGAACCCATACGGGTTTCGGCGGGCTTCTTGGTCACGGGCTTGTCGGGGAAAATCTTAATCCAGACCTGACCGCCGCGGCGGGTGTAGCGGGTCATGGCGATACGGGCCGCCTCAATCTGGTTGCTCGTAATCCAGCCGGGCTCCGTGGCCTGCAAGCCGAACTCGCCGTAGCTGATGGTATTGCCGCGCGTGGCCTTCCCGGTCATGCGTCCGCGGTGGACGCGGCGGTACTTCACTCTCTTGGGCATTAACATGTTATTCGGCTCCTCCTTCCTTGGCGGGGGCGGGAGCTTCGGGGGCCGGGGCCGCCGCCGGACGCGGCGCGTTCATCTGGCGATTCATCCCGGCGGGCCGCCCCGGCGCGCCCTGGCGGTCGCGGTTGAACCCGCCGCCCTGACGGTCACGGTTGAATCCTCCGCCCGGCGCGCCCTGACGGTCACGGTTGAATCCTCCGCCCGGCGTGCCCTGACGGTCACGGCTGAATCCTCCGCCCGGCGTGCCCTGACGGTCACGGTTGAACCCGCCGCCCGGTGCGCCCTGACGGTCACGGTTGAATCCTCCGCCCGGCGCGCCCTGACGGTCACGGCTGAACCCGCCGCCCTGGCGGTCGCGGTTGAACCCGCCGCCCCGGCGGTCGTCGCGGCGGCGACGCTCGCGGCGTTCCTGGTAGGGCTTGCTGGTGTCCATGGTGCGCGGGGTCGTGCGGAGCGTCTGCGACAGGACTTCGCCCTTGTAAATCCAGACCTTCACGCCGATACGCCCGAATGTCGTGGCGGCCTCGGCGAAACCGTACTCGATATCGGCACGGATGGTTTGCAGGGGAATCGTGCCCTCGTGGTAGTGCTCTACGCCGGCGATTTCGCGCCCGCCCAGACGCCCGGAGCAACAAGTTTTGAGACCCTTGGCTCCGGCGCGCATGGCCCGCGCCATCGCGTTTTTCATCGCGCGGCGGTGGCTGATACGCTTTTCGAGCTGTTGCGCGATATTCTCGGCGACCAGTTGCGCGTCCATGTCGGGGTTCTTGACTTCCACGATGTTGAGGCGCGTCTTCTTGCCAATCATCTTCTCGAGCGCCTGACGGTACTCCTCAATCTGCTTGCCGCCCTGGCCGATTACCATGCCGGGGCGCGCGCAGTGCAGGAAAATCGTCACGACATCGTTGCTGCGCTCAATCTCAATCCGGGGCACGCCCGCGCCGTAGAGGGTCTTCTTGAGGAACTTGCGGATTTTCTGGTCCTCTACAATCAGGTCGCCGACTTTCTCCTCGCTGGCGTACCAGCGGGAATCCCAGTCCTTAATGACGCCGACGCGAAGGCCGTGCGGATTAACTTTCTGTCCCATAACTGCCTCCTTACGCCTTCTCCGCGACGCTCAACGTGACGTGAGACGTGCGCTTGTTAATGCGGTACGCCCGCCCCTGCGCCCGGGGCATAATGCGCTTGAGGGTGGGGCCGGGGGTCGCGAACACTTCCGACACGACCAGCTTTTCCGGGTTCATGTTGAAGTTGTTCTCGGCGTTGGCTACCGCGCTTTTGAGGAGCTTCTGGAGGGGTTCGGAGGCCGCCTTGGGGGTCTGCATGAGAATCGCCATGGCCGTCCCGGTGTCCTTGCCGCGAATCAGGTCGCACACAATCTGGACTTTCCGGGGGGAGATGCGGACATAGTGCAGATACGCGCTTGCTTCGTTGTGTTCCATATCCTATAGGCTCCTTCCCTTAAGAGTCCTTCCTGTGTCCGCGGAAGGTGCGGGTAGGCGCGAACTCGCCTAACTTGTGGCCGACCATGTCCTCCTGAATGTAGACGGGTACGTGCTTGCGCCCGTCGTGTACGGCGATGGTGTGGCCCACGAAAGCCGGGAAAATCGTAGAGGCGCGGCTCCACGTTTTGAGGACTTTCTTCTCGTTCTTCTTGTTCATTTCCTCGACCCGCTTGAGGAGCTCGGGGGCTACGAACGGGCCTTTCTTGATAGATCTGCTCACAGCGCACAGCCTCCTTACTTCTCGTTACGGCGCTTGACAATGAACTTGTTGGTAGGATTCTTGCCCTTGCGGGTCTTGAATCCCAGCGCGGGCTTGCCCCACGGGGTCACGGGGCCCGGACGCCCTACCGGAGCGCGGCCTTCGCCGCCGCCGTGCGGGTGGTCGTTGGGGTTCATGACCGAACCGCGCACCGTCGGACGCCAGCCCATATGGCGCTTGCGGCCCGCCTTGCCCAGATTGATATTCTCATGGTCGATGTTGCCGACCTGCCCGATGGTGGCCATGCAGTTAATGCGGACAATGCGCACTTCGCCGGACGGCATGCGGATTTGGGCGTCGCGGCCCTCTTTGGCCATCAACTGCGCGGCGGTTCCGGCGGCGCGGACTAACTGCGCGCCCTTGCCGGGGTGCATTTCGATGTTGTGAATCACGGTGCCGACGGGGATATTGGCAATCGGGAGGGCGTTACCGGGCTTGATGTCAGCTTTCTCTCCGGATTCGACCTTGTCGCCGGCGTTGAGGCCCACGGGGGCGAGGATATAGCGGCGCTCGCCGTCCTCGTACTCCAGCAGGGCGATATTCGCGCTCCGGTTCGGGTCGTACTCCAGGCGTACGACCGTCGCGAACATGTCGTGCTTGTCGCGCTTGAAGTCGATAATGCGGTACTTGCGCTTGTTGCCGCCGCCGCGGTGGCGGACGGTGATGTGTCCGTAGCTGTTACGCCCCGCGCTCTTTTGCAGGGTGGTCGTCAGCGACGACTCGGGCCGCGCGTGCTTGTCGATACCGTCGAACCCGGAAACGGTCATCTGCCGTCTGGACGGGGTGGTCGGCTTGTAGCTCTTAATGGACATTTCTCGTTACCTCCTTCCCCGTCACACAATGCCCTCGAAAAATTCGATGGTCTTGGAATCGTCTTTCAGGCGGACGTAGGCCTTTTTCCAGCTCTTGGTCACGCCCTGCCGCCCCGCGCCGACACGCTTCCGCTTGCCGCGCACGTTCATGGTATTCACCGAGGCCACTTTCACGCCGAAAATTTCCTCGATGGCCTCTTTAATCTGAATCTTGCCCGCGTCCGGCGCGACTTCAAAGACGTACTTCTTATCCTGCGCGGCGGACATGGAGCGCTCCGTAATCACGGGGCGGATGATGATGTCATAAGCGGTAGACATTAGGCGTATACCTCCTCGATTTTGGCGAGGGCGGCTTGGTCCACTACCAGATACTCC
>CAMHBH010000111.1 GCA_946183175.1 uncultured Oscillibacter sp. | reverse complement strand
TACAAACGTCTGGGCGAACTCCTGTTAGCGGCGGGGACGCTGAGTGAAGAAGAATTACAGCGGGGTCTCGACCTCCAAAAAGGGACGCGTGACCGTCTCGGAACGGTGCTGATTTCCAACGGAATCATCACGGAAACGCAACTCATTGAGGCCATGCAGATGCAGTTGGGTATCGAGTTCATCGACCTGACGCGCTACCCGATTCCGACCGAACTCGCGCAGGCCATGCCGAAGAATCTCGCGCGGCAGTACCAGGTGGTGCCCGTGCGCATGGTCAAGGACGAACTCTACCTCGCCATGAGCGACCCCATGAACTTTATCGCCATTGAGGAAGTGCGAAAGGCGGTTCGCAAAAAAATTGTGCCGATGGTGGCCACGTCCGCCGGGGTCGAACACGCCATTCAAATCCTGTACAGCAACGAGAACGCCGCCAAGGCCATCGAGGACATGAAGCGCGAAGCCGCCGCCAATGGCGAGACCGCTTCCGGGCCCGACCTGAATTTCGTCACCACGCAACTGGGCGACGATTCCGTCAACAGCGCCCCGACTATCCGCCTGGTCAACTCCATGATAGAGCGCGCCATACAGGAGCGCGCCAGCGATATTCATATCGAGCCGCGCGAAAGCGGCCTCTACGTGCGAATGCGTATCGACGGCGTCATGCAGGAGATTTTGACGGTGCCGAAGGACATCCAAAGCTCCGTGATTTCGCGTATCAAAATCATGAGCGCTATGGACATCTCCGAACGGCGCATTCCGCAGGACGGGCGTTTCAACGTGCAGTCGAAAGAGAAGGCGGTAGACCTCCGCGTGTCGACGCTCCCGACGGCGTTCGGGGAGAAAATCGTGCTCCGCCTTCTGGACAAGTCCGGCGGCTACGTCAGCCGGGAGGCAATCGGCCTGACGGGCCCCGACCTCGCCCACTACGAGGAACTGCTGAAAATCCGGAACGGAATGGTTCTGATTGTCGGCCCGACCGGAAGCGGCAAGAGTACGACCATGTACGCCATGATTAACGAGCTGAACACGAAGGAAGTCAACCTCGTGACGCTGGAAGACCCGATAGAGTACAACATCGAGGGTATCAATCAGGTACAGATTAACGAGAAAACCAACATGACGTTTGCCAACGGCTTACGCGCGATTCTGCGCCAAGACCCGGATATTATCGCCGTCGGCGAAATCCGCGACGGCGAGACCGCCGACATCGCCATGCGTTCGGCGATTACCGGACACGTCGTGCTCTCCACCATCCACACCAACGACGCCGTGGGCGCGATTGACCGCCTGCGCGACATCGGCGCGGAGCCGTACATTATCTCCGCCGCGTTGCGGGGCGTCATCTCACAGCGACTTGTGCGGCGCGTCTGCCCCCACTGCCGCAAGGCCTACACCCCCGACGAAAACGAGCTCCGGCAACTCGGACTTTCCGGGAAGACCGGGTTGCAGTTCTACCGCGGCACGGGCTGTCCGGAGTGCTTCAACACCGGCTACCGGGGCCGGATTGCCGTCTTTGAAATGCTCCTGATTACCCCGCGCGTGCGTACTCTCATCTACGAACAGCGGGGCCGGAACGCCATCGAACAGGAATTGAAGCGCCCGGAGAGCGGATTTATTTCCATGCTGGAAAACGGCGTCCGTCTGGTACTGTCGGGCATTACGAGCAGTGACGAGGTGCTCCGCGTAGTCACCGAGGATTTCTGACAAGCGAAGGGAGAAAATTGTACTATGATGACCGTAGAAGAAATGGTAGCCAAGGCCAAGCGCGACGGCGCGTCGGACGTACACGTTATCGAGGGCCTGCCGCCCAAGTACCGCCTCGACGGGCAGGTGCAGGACATGGACAGCGTCGTCATGACGCACGACGACTGCGTGTCGATTGCGCGCTACCTCGCCGGGGAGGAGGGCTACCGGACGTTCGACAAGGTCGGGGAGTTCGACGGGGCCGGGACGTACGCCGGGAACCGCTGCCGTATCCACCTTTTCAAACAGCAGGGCAACCCGTCCCTCGCGTTACGCCTTCTCCGCGAATCCATCCCGCAACTCGAAAATCTGGGCGTCCCGCCCGCCGTCCTGAAGCTCACCGACTTGCACAAGGGCATCGTCCTTGTCACGGGCGAAACGGGTTCCGGCAAGTCCACGACGCTGGCCGCCTTACTCGATTCCATCAACCACCACTACCGGAGCCATATTGTCACGCTGGAAGACCCGGTAGAGTACCTGTACAAGCCCGACCTGTGCGCGATTAACCAGCGGGAAGTCGGCAAGGACACCGCGAGTTTCGCCGAGGGACTGCGCGCGAGCCTCCGCGAAGACCCCAACGTGATTCTCATAGGCGAAATGCGCGACAAGGACACCATCGAGACCGCCATCACCGCCGCCGAGACCGGACACCTTGTGTTCGGCACATTGCACACCGGGAGCGCGTCCGACTCCATTGACCGTATGGTACAGGTCTTCCCCGCCGACGAGCAGACCCAAATCCGCTTACAGCTCTCCATGACCCTCATGGCCGTGCTGACACAGCAGTTGATTCCCAAGAAGGGCGGCGGGCGGGCGCTGGCCTGCGAACTCATGATAGTCACGGACGCCATCCGGAACCTCATCCGCGCGGGGAATACGCCGCAAATCGCCAACGCCGTCGCGACTTCCGCCGCAATCGGCGGGCAGACCATGGACCAGGCCCTGTTACGCCTCGTGCGCTCCGGACAGGTCACGAAAGAAATGGCCGTCCACTACGCCCACAACGCCGACTACGTCCGCAAAAACTGCTGAGGCCTGAATCTTGAAGGGAGGCGGTTAAATGGCACAGTTCAAATATGTGGCGCTCTCCCGGAGCGGGGAACGCGTCAACGGCCTGATTGAGGGCTACAACGAACTCGACGCCGCCGCGCGCGTCAAGGAAAACCACAGCGTCATCCTGAAAATCAAGGCCGTCGACGAGAAGAAAAGCGAAGTCGGACTGCTCAACATGGACATCGGCGGTAATAAGCTGAACAAAAAGGCCTTTATCGTCATGTGCAGTCAGTTCGCGATTATCCTGAAATCGGGCGTGCCCATCGTGCGCACGGTACAGCTTATCGGCGACAAGACCGCCGACAAGGTTCTCCGCAAAATGCTCAAAAAAATTGCCGTCGACGTGGAGGGCGGGCGTTCGCTGTCCGCCGCGTTCGAGGAACACGGGGCGCATATTCTGCCGGGGACGTTCGTCGAGACGCTCCGCGCCGGGGAGGAATCCGGCAATCTCGACCGCTCTTTCGATACCATGTACCACCATTTCGACAAGCAGATGAAAATGGGCAACAAGGTCAAGAGCGCCATGTCCTACCCGATGTTCGTACTGTTTATCGCCGTCGTCGTGGTCGCGGTCATTATGATTAAGGTCGTCCCGACGTTCATGGCCTTCTTCGCCGACGCCGGGAAGGAACTCCCCCTCCCGACACGAATCCTGATTGCCATTTCGGATTTCTTCGTCTACCGCTGGATGGTGATTGTCGCCATAATCGCCGCGATTGCCGTTATCTACCAGCTCATGTCGCACTCGGAAAACGGGCGTATGCTCCTGGCCAAAGCGCAGTTGAAACTCCCGGTGCTGGGCAATATCGCCGAACTCAACGCCGCGAGCCAGTTCGCGAACTCCATGACCACCCTGCTGGAATCCGGTCTGACGATGAACAAGGCGGTATCCATCACCGCCAAGACGCTCGACAATTACTTTATCTCCACGGAGACCGGGAAACTCGCAAGCCGTCTGGAAGAGGGGCATTCCCTCGGGGCGTCCATGCGGGAGAACCAGGTACTGCCCGACATCCTCGTCGACATGACGGGCGTCGGGGAGGAGACCGGAGAGCTGACTTCCACCCTCGACACAATCGCCCTGTACTACGACGCCGAACTCGAAATGGCGATTCAGTCCGCCTTGGAGAAGCTCGAACCGGCGATGTTAGTCTTTCTGGCGGTCGTGGCGGGCGGCATTGTCGGCACGATTTACCTGACGATGTTCTCCATGTACTCCATTATGTGAGACTGTCACCGGACGGGACTTGAAAAGGCCGCCGGGCTGGGGTATGCTGGGGGCGAAAGAAAGGAGACGCCGCTTTGATACATCGGAAATGGACGGACTGTCGCGGCGGCGTAAACCGCCTGGTCGCGATTCTGCTGGGGCTTGTCGGCGTCATGCTGATTCTGATTGCCGTCCCGGCGTACAGGAACTACCGCGAGAGCGCCGAGAAAATCGGCTGTTCGTTCGTGCTGGACAAGGCGCAGGACATGATGGCGGAGGAGTACCTGTTCAACAACTGGAGCATGAGCGTACAGGAGGCGGCGGCGGTCGTGGACAAGAGCCGCTATGCGCGCGACGAACTCTGTCCCGGCGGCGGGGACTACTTCATCGTCCGGGAGGCGGACGGGCCCGGCTACCGTGTCGCGTGCGGACTGCACGACGAGGACACCCGCGAGCGGACGCGTCTGTGTTCCGGGGCGGTGATGAGCCGCCTTCTGGACGAACTGCAAGACGGCGACGCGAACCGGAAGAAAGTGACGGTACCTCTGAACGGGAAGAAAGTCGTATGCGAGCGCGTGGACGCCGACCCGGGGCTGTTGTTCGGCACGAAAGCGGACATTGAGCGCAAGGGGACTGTGTGCTACTACGCGCTGACGGGCGACGCGGAGACGCGTAAGGCCGCCGAACGGGCGAAAGACATCGACCTGTCGGAGCTGGAGGACGGGCAAATGTGGTATTTCGGTTTCGCGGATGAGAACTACGCCTCTATCTGGACGTACAGCAGAGGCTGGAGCGGGAACGCCTGGAACGTCCGATAAGCCGGAAAGGGGCGTGCGATGTTCAGTATTTACCTGTCAAAAGAAATTTTGTACTACTTTTGCTTTGTCGCGGCGCTGTTCGGGGCGGCGATGGGGTCTTTCCTCAACTGCGCGGCGTGGCGGATTGCGCGCGGGGAATCGTTCCTGACGGGCCGGAGCCGCTGTCCGGCGTGCGGACACCCCCTCGGCCCCGTCGACCTCCTGCCCGTACTCGGCTGGCTGTTGCGGCGCGGACGCTGTCACTACTGCGGCGCGCCCGTCGCCCCGCGCTACGTCCTCACGGAGTGCGCCTGCGCCGCGCTGACCGTACTCTGTCTCCTGCGCTTCGACCTCTCGGCGCTGTGCCTGCGGAACTACGTCTTTCTTTGCTGCCTGTTCTGCCTCTCGCTGGTCGACCTGGACAGTTTCATCATCCCCGACGGCTGTCTGTTACTCCCCGCGCTGGCGTGGTTCGCCGCGCTCCCGTGGTGCGGACTCTCCGCCCGTGAGACTGTTGTACATGTCCTGTCGGCCCTGCTCTGCGGCGGCGCTATGCTTGCGCTTGCGCTTCTCATGGACAAGCTCCTGCAAAAAGAATCCCTCGGCGGTGGGGATATCAAACTTTTCGCGCTCGTCGCGCTCTACCTCGGCCCGGTGGGGTTCCTGTTCGCGCTGTTCTTCTCCTGCGTACTGGGCCTGCTGTTCGCCGCCGCCACGCGCCGCGGGACGGGTACCCCGTTCCCGTTCGGCCCCGCGATTGCCGCCGCGTGTACGTGTATGCTCCTCTTCGGTCAGGGCCTGACCGCGTGGTACCTCAGTCTGCTGGGGTTGTAAGAACGGAATGGAGTGGTTGCTATGCCCCTTACACTGCCTTCAATGGCCAAGACGAAAATGCCCAAAATGCCGCCCATGCCCAAACTCCCCAAGACGCTCCTCGGTATCGACATGGGCAACGACACCCTGAAAGTCGCGCTCTGCCGCGGCTCGACCGTGCGGAAAGTCGCCGCGCCCATGCCCAAGAATCTGCTCCGCGAGGGCCGCGTCACGTCCCCGGAAGCCATGGGCGAATTTATCAAGCAGACCCTCAAACAGAACGGCTTGCGCCACGTCACACACGCCGCCATGGTGCTCTCCAACGAGACTTCCTACGTCCGCGAGGTCTCCATGCCGCTCATGTCCGCCGAACAGCTCGTAATCAACATCCCCTACGAGTTCAACGACTACATCACCGACGAACTCAAGGGCTACGTGTTCGACTACGCCATGCTCTCCACGCCGGAGGACATCGAGCGCGAACGCGACGAGGCCTCCGACGAGCACGCCCCCACCATGGAACTCATGCTCTCCGCCGTGCCGACGGGCGTACTGGACGACGCCAAGCACATCATGCGCAAGGCCGGGCTGAAACTCGTCAAGGCCGCGCCGTCGCTGTGCGCGTACATTTCGCTCATTCGCCGCGCGGAGGCCGTCAGCGGGAGTACGGAACCCCGCGAATACTGCCTCCTCGACCTGGGATTCCAGAATATCCGGATGTACATGTTCCGGGGGGAGCGGCACATCGTCACGCGCGTGCTGGAAACGGGGCTGTCGGTGCTCGACGACGCAATCGCCGACGCCATGGACGTGGACGCCCACCTCGCCCACACCTACCTGTTGACGAACTACGAGGGCTGTCAGAATCACGAGGCCTGCGTCAACGCCTACAACAACCTCGCCGTCGAACTCATGCGCGCGCTCAACTTCTACCGCTTCAGCAACCCCGACAGCGATGTCAACGACGTTTGGCTCTGCGGCGGCGGCGCGGTCATCGTACCCCTTCAGGAAGTCATCCGGGAAACCCTAGACATGAATATCCATCAAGCCGCGAACCTCGCCCCCGGCGGCGACAGAATCCCCGACTGCTACCAGTACATCGAATCCATCGGCATTACCTTGGACTGACACGAGGAAAGGAGGAAACATTGTGACTTTAAGCCTCTTGAAAAAGCCGGACACACCGGAGGAGGAAGGTCAGGAGGCGCGGCCCGCTCTCCGCTGGCACCTTGTCGGGCATATGCCCGTCAAGCGCTCTATTAACTTCGTCACGGTCGGGGAGAAGCCCATTGACTGGCGGGTTGCCATCCCGGCTATCGCGCTCATCATCGTGGCCGCCGGATTTGTCAGCAAAGTGGCCGTCATCGACCGCTTCGCCGAACTCGACGCCGCCCGCGCCGAGGTCTACGCGCTCCAGGCGCAAATCGCGCAGAAAAACGACGAGTACGACCACTTCAAGGACATCTCCCTGGACTACGCCCACTACACCACCAACGACATGACGGCGGAGGAGTACGACCGTATCAGCCGCGTGACCGTCATGGACGTGGTACAGCAGATTATCCTCCCCGTCGCCCCCCTCGACGCCTGGACGCTCCACGAAAATACCCTCTCCATACACGTCAGCAGTAACACGCTGACCGAAATCACGGCGATGGTTCAGCAGTT
>CAMHBH010000110.1 GCA_946183175.1 uncultured Oscillibacter sp. | reverse complement strand
AAGCTCGTTCGGCGACATCTCCGACGCCCCCACCGCCGCCGCCGTCGAGACCTTGCGCGTCATGGGCGTGCTCGACGGCTTCTCCGACGGCACGTTCCGCCCCGGCGAAAGCCTCAACCGCGCCCAATTCTGCAAGATGGTGATTCTCGTCACGGGCTCGGAGCGCGAATTAGGCCGCTATTCCGTCATCACCGTATTCCCCGACGTGAAGCCCTCCTACTGGGCCGCGCCGTACATCAACCTCGCCGCGCGCGGACAGAACATCATCAAGGGCTATTCCGACGGCCTTTTCCACCCCGAACGCACCGTGACGCTCGGGCAGGCCGTCACGATTCTTCTCCGCCTCCTCGGCTACAAGGACGAGGACGTGGGCGGCGTGTGGCCCGACGGCTACATGTCTATGGCGGCCTCCACCGGGCTGACGGACGGCGTAGGCGACGACAGCTCCGTACCGCTTGGGCGCGGGCGCGCCGCGATTCTGTTCTCGAACCTCCTCCGGGCGTCCACGGCCTCGGGCACCGCGTTCTGTACGCTCAGCGCCGAAACGACCCTGAAATCGTTCGACACCGCCGCCGGGACGATGGTCACGGAGGACGGCACGTACTCCATGGACACCGTGCGCACGTCCGCCGGACTGGTCGGGAATCGCGGGAAAGTCGTGCTCCGCGACAACAAGGCCCTGACATTCCTGCCCACCCCGCCGAACGAAGTCACGGAGATTCGCGGCGCGGTCTTTGTACAGACTGACCGCTCGGCGCGCGGACTTTCGGCGCTGACCGAAGAGCGCGACGATTACCGCATTGTCAAGAACGGCCTCGACGCCTCCACCAGCGATTTACGCGCCGGCGACGTGGCGACCTACGTCCCCGCGACGAATACGGTCTCCGTCTGCGACACCCGCCTGACCGCCTACTATGAGAATTGCTACCCGTCGCCGGACGAACCGGAGACCGTCGAACTGCTCGGCGGCACGACGTTTTCCGTACTCCCGACCGCCGCCGACATGCTCTCGAACTTCCGCCCCGGACAGCTCGTGACATTCCTGCTCGCCGCCGACGGGCGGATTGCCGGGGCCGTCGAAAGCGACAGCGACAGTCTCCGCGACAACGCCGTATTCATTCGCGGCGGCGCGTCCGACAGCGACGGCGACGGCGAGGCGACAGTCTCCGGCAACGCGCGCCTGCTCTGCGGCGGCGGGGAAATCCCCGTCAAGTGCGCAATCCCCGCCAGCGTGGGCGCGGCGGCGCGCGTCTCGTGGGACAGCGACAACTCCCCGCGCTTCCACTCCCTCACAAGCGCCGTCTCCGGCACGCTCGACCTCTCCGCAAAGAAACTCGGCTCCGCCAGACTTGCCGACAACGTGCGCATTTACGACGAGGAGGGCGACGCCGTCACCCTCAACGCCGATATTCTCTACGCGTCGAAAATCGCGGCCAGCCGCGTCAACTGGGCCGGGCGCATTGACTTAATTGTACTGGACAGCCACCCCGGCGCAAGGGTGCTCTACGGCCTCGCGCAAGTCAAGTTAAGCCACAACACCACGCAGAACCCCGTACACGACGCCGAAGGACGCGTCCCCGACGACGAGGACTGGGTTCCCACTTACGAACACTCCACGCAAAGCGAGCTTTCGCTGTCCATTGACAGCGGCGGGACTGTCTCCGGGCCGTACAACATCACCTATGACAACGTCCGCACGGGCGATATGGTCTCCGCGACGTTCAACAAAAAGGGTACCGGCCTCGCCAGCGTCAAGAAGCTGACGAAAGTCGAGAACGTATCTTTTTCGTCATGGGCCGGGAAAAGCGCCGTGAGCGTCGGCGGGCGCACGTACACCATCCCGGAAGGCGTCTTGTGCTACAACCGCGACAACGGGCGTTGGATGTCCCTCGACGACGCGAAAGTATACACCAAGCGCGCCGCGCTCTACGTCGAAGACGGGATTGTCCGCGTGCTGGAAGTCAGAACCTGATTCGGAAATTCGTATAACGTCAAAAGTCCCTCCCGGGGTTCCGGAGAGGGACTTTTCTTGTTATTCGGCCTTCATAATCATAGCGGCCTGTACGCCGCGGGCGTCGCCCATCTTGCGGTGCGACCAGAACAGCTCCGGGTGGCACGCCGTACAGATACGCAGTACGTCAATCTGCCCCGCCGGAACCCCCGCGCGTAAGAGCCATTCGCGGTTGAGGCCCGCCAGGTCTACTTTCCACTTGTTGCGGGCGTAGTCGTAGCGGAAATGGGCCTCCGCGCGCTCCCCTAAACTGGCCCGCATGGCGTCGGGTACGTCGCTGTCGGTCTCGAAACAGCCCTGCCCGATACACGGCCCAATCGCGGCGCGTACCCGGGAGGCGTCCGCGCCCGACAGCCTGCACAGTTCCGCGACGGCCTTCTCGACGATTCCCCCGGCACACCCGCGCCACCCGGCATGTACGGCCCCTACGGCCCCCGTCACTGGGTCGCGCAACAGGATAATCCCGCAGTCGGCGGAGAAAACCACCAGCGGCAAACCCGATTCCACCGTAATGAGGGCGTCGGCGGTGTAGTCGCGGGGGGTATGGAGGCCCTTCCCGGCGTCGCGCGCCGTGACTGTCCGGACGGTGGTTTCGTGTACCTGCCTGGCGAGTACGACGCGCTCCGCGTCCGCGCCGATGAGCGTACAGAAGCGGCGGTAGTTCTCGGCGACGTGCGCGGGTACGTCGCCGCGCCCGGGGCCCAGGTTGAGACTGTCCCACGGCGGCCCCGACACCCCGCCCCGGCGCGTCGAAAAGCCGTGCGGGGCGTCGGCGAGCTGCGAGGACGTGTACCAGACGATTTCGCTTTCCCATTGCGTGGTGATGTGGGTGATAAACGACACGGCGGACATCCCTTTCCTGATTAGTAGGCCTTCCGCCTCCCCGGCGTGCGGGGAGGCGGCGTTTCGCGTTCAGACGGACGATTTCAAATCGGGGTGGTACTCGGCGCAGGTACACTTCTTCCACTTCTTCCCGCTCCCGCACGGGCACGGGTCATTCCGCCCGATTTTGACCACTTTCTTCGGCTGTTTCTTCGGCGCGGAACCGTCCCCGCCGACATTCTCGGAAGTCGCCTTCGCGACGCGTTCCCGGCGCACTTCCTCATTTTTGCGCACTTGTACGGCGTAGAGACGCCGGACGGTCTCGTCCTGAATCGCCGATATCATCTCCTCGAACATCTGCAAGGATTCGCGCTTGTAGGCGTCCACGGGGTCGTTGTTGCCGTAGGCCTGCAAACGGATACCCTGTTTCAGGTCGTCCATCGCGTCGATATGATCCATCCAGTATTCGTCGACGACGCGCAACATGATAACGCGCTCGATTTCGCGCATAATCGGCGGCGTAATCTCGCGCTCCTTGCGCTCGTAGGTCTCCAGCGCCGCCGACACACACGCGTCCGTCAGCGACGCCTCGTCCATGTTCTCCGTTACCCGCACCGCGCCCGGAAGGAAGTACATTCCCTCCAGGCCTTTGAGGGTCTCGCGGATATCGTCGGCGTCGAGTACGGACTTGGCCCCGAACGCAAGCGACAGGTGATTCTCTATGGATGTCCGCATCATGTTGAGGATGGTTTCCTTGAGGTCGCGCCCGTCGAGTACCTGCCGGCGCTGGTCGTAGATAATCTCGCGCTGTTTGTTCATCACGTCGTCGTACTCGAGCACGGACTTCCGGGACTGGAAGTTTCTCGATTCGACCGTCGTCTGTGCGTTTTCGATGGCCTTCGTGAGCATTCTGTTCTCAATGGGCGTATCTTCGTCGAGGTCTAATCTGTCCATCAGGGCCGTGATACGGTCGCCGCCGAACAGCCTCATTAAGTCGTCTTCCAGCGAAATGTAGAAGCGTGTCTCGCCGGGGTCGCCCTGACGCCCCGCGCGCCCGCGTAACTGGTTGTCGATACGCCGCGACTCGTGGCGCTCCGTGCCCACGATGAACAGTCCGCCCGCCGCGCGTACTTTGTCGGCCTCCTCGGCGATGATACCCTTATGGTAGGCCATGCGTTCCGCGAACAGTGCCCGCGCTTCGAGAATCTTTTCGTTGCTGGTCTCGGCGTACCCGGTGGCGTCGACGATGATTTCCTCCTCGTACCCGGCGCGTACCAGGTCGGCGCGCGCCAGATACTCCGCGTTGCCGCCCAGCATGATGTCGGTACCACGTCCGGCCATGTTCGTCGAGACCGTGACCGCGCCGTATTTGCCCGCCTGCGCCACGATTTCGGCCTCTTTTTCGTGGTTCTTGGCGTTCAGGAGGTTATGCTTGATTCCCTCTTTGGCAAGCAGTTTCGACAGCAACTCGTTCTTCTCAATGGACACCGTGCCCACAAGCACGGGCTGTCCCTTCTCGTGACACTCCCGAATCTGATTGATGACCGCGCGGAACTTCCCGGCCTCCGTCTTGTATACTACGTCGTGATGGTCTTTCCGGGCGTTGGGGCGGTTCGTCGGAATTTCGATGATGTCGAGGTTGTAGATGGTGCCGAACTCCTCCTGCTCCGTCATGGCGGTACCCGTCATGCCGGAGAGCTTCTTGTAGAGGCGGAAGTAGTTCTGGAAAGTAATCGTGGCGAGGGTCTTGTTTTCCTTCTGTACCTTGACGTGCTCCTTGGCCTCAATCGCCTGGTGGAGCCCGTTGGAATAGCGCCGCCCGAACATCAGCCGCCCGGTGAACTCGTCGACGATGATGATTTCGCCGTCCTTGACGACGTAATCCACGTCGCGTTTCATGGTGCCGTGTGCGCGCAGGGCCTGGTTGATGTGGTGCGAAATCGTGGCGTTGGCCGGGTCGGCGAGGTTTTCCAGATGGAAGAACGCCTCCGCTTTCGCGATACCGTCGGCGGTCAGGGTAGCCGTCTTGGCCTTCTCGTCGACGACGTAATCGGCGTCGATTCCCAGCTCTTCCTCTTCTTCCTTATTGTCGACCTGTACGACCACGCGCTTGCGGAGCCCCGCGACGAACATCTCCGCCATATCGTACAACTGCGTGGAGTTCTCGCCCTGTCCGGAGATAATCAGCGGGGTACGGGCCTCGTCGATAAGAATCGAGTCGACTTCGTCGACGATTGCGAACGCGTGCCCGCGCTGTACAAGCTCCGTCTCGTAGATACACATATTGTCGCGGAGGTAGTCGAAGCCCATCTCGTTGTTGGTGCCGTAGGTGATATCGGCGTTGTAGGCCTCCTGCCGCTGCTGGGTGGTGAGGCCGTGGACAATTAAGCCGACTTTCAGGCCTAAGAAGCGGTGTACTTTGCCCATCCATTCGCTGTCGCGGGTGGCGAGGTAGTCGTTGACCGTCACAATGTGTACGCCGTTGCCGGTCAGGGCGTTGAGGTAGGCGGGGAGCGTCGCGACAAGGGTTTTGCCTTCACCGGTCTTCATCTCGGCGATACGCCCCTGGTGGAGCACGATACCGCCGACGAGCTGTACGCGGTAGGGGCGCAGTCCCAGCACGCGGTCGGCGGCCTCCCGGACGGTCGCGAACGCCTCCGGGAGAATGTCGTCGAGCGTCTCGCCCTCGGAGAGGCGGCGCTTGAACTCCGCGGTTTTGGCCTGTAAGGCGCTGTCGGGCATGGCCTTGTACTCGTCGGCCATCGCCTCGATTTTGTCGGCTATGGGGTTGATACTCCGCAGTTCGCGCGTGCTGTAGTCCCCGAATAGCTTCTTGAAAAGTCCCATAGAAAAAACTCCTTGTAACATTATCCGCGCGGGGCGGCTGTTTGCCCGTACAGCATACCACATTCCCGCGCGGATTGCAAAGAGAAAATTACGCGGGGCGGGGCCAGAATAGGGCGGGGAGAAAAAATTTGTGTCAAAATGATAAATTGCGCTTTTGTTTTTGGGGAAAGTGTGGTACAATAGAGAATCAAACCACGGTCTAGGAAAGGAAACCCACCATGGAAGTCACAAACGCGTATGACGCCTCTGAAATTCAGGTTCTGGAAGGCCTCGAGGCCGTCCGGAAACGCCCCGGAATGTATATCGGCTCGACCTCTTCCAGCGGTTTGCACCATCTGGTCTACGAAATCGTCGACAACTGCGTAGACGAGGCCCTCGCCGGGTTCTGCACGGAGATTCTGGTACAAATCAACGACGGCGACACGATTACCGTCACCGACAACGGGCGCGGCATCCCCGTCGACACCCAGGCCCAGACCGGACGCCCCGCCCTCGAAGTCGTGTACACCGTTCTGCACGCCGGGGGGAAGTTCGGCGGCGGCGGCTACAAAGTCTCCGGGGGCCTGCACGGCGTTGGCGCGTCCGTGGTCAACGCCCTTTCCGAGTGGCTGACGGTTCAGGTTCACCGCGACGGCAAAATCTACGAGATGAAGTTCCGGCGCGGGGAGGTCGACGAACCCATGACGATTGTCGGCACGACCGACCGCACGGGCACAACCGTCACATTCAAGCCCGACCCCGAAATTTTCGAGGATACTGTCTACGATTACGACATTCTCCGCACACGCATGAGGGAGGAAGCGTTCCTGACGGCGGGGTTGCATATCCGCACCGTCGACGCCCGCCCCGGCATGGAACAGGAGCATTCCATGTGCTACCGGGGCGGAATCCGGGAGTTCGTGACGTGGCTGAACAAGAACCGCGAGCCGTTGCACCCCGAAGTCATCTACATGACCGCGCAGCGCGGCGATTCCGTCGCCGAAATCGCCATGCAGTACAACGACGGCTACAACGAGACTATTTTCTCGTTCGCCAACAACGTCCACACGCCCGAAGGCGGCATGCACGAGGAGGGCTTCAAGCGCGCCCTGACTTCCGTGCTCAACGCCTACGGGCACCGCATGAAGCTGTTGAAAGACGACGAAAAGGTCTCCGGCGAGGACTGCCGCGAGGGCCTGACTTGCGTGATATCCGTCAAGCTCACGGAGGCGCAGTTCGAGGGGCAGACGAAATCGAAGCTGGGCAACTCCGAAATGCGGACGCTCGTCAACGCGATGGTCTCCGACAAGCTGGAGACGTTCTTAGAGGAGAACCCGCAGACGGCCCGCGCGATTATCGACAAGGCCATGACGGCCAGCCGCGCCCGCGAGGCCGCCAAAAAGGCGCGGGAATCCATACGCCGTAAGACCGGGCTGGAGTCCGGGCAAATGCCCGACAAGCTACAGGACTGCAACGAGCGCGATCCCGCCCTGTGCGAAATCTACATTGTCGAGGGCGATTCCGCCGCCGGTTCGGCGATTCAGGGCCGTGATTCGCGCTTTCAGGCGATTTTGTCCATGTGGGGGAAAATGCTCAACGTCGAGAAGGCCCGCGCCGATAAGATTTACGGCAACGACAAGCTCT
>CAMHBH010000109.1 GCA_946183175.1 uncultured Oscillibacter sp. | reverse complement strand
CGCCCTGCGCCGCGATGGTCACGCTCCCGCCGTTGACGGTAATCGTACCCTTGGAGGCGGTGTCGTCGGTGTCGGGCTCGGCCTTGATTCCGTCGCCGTCCGCCGTGACGTTCACTGTACCGCTGTTGATAATCACCTCGCCGTCGGCGGCGATTCCGTTGTTGGCGGCCTTGACGTTCAGCGTCAGCGCGCCCTCGATGGTAATCACGGATTCCGCCGCGCCCTTGATTCCGTTCTTGCAGGCCGAACCGTCGGCGGTCAGCGTACCCGTACCCGTAACCGTCAGCGCCGCGCCCGACTTCACCTTAATCGCCGCGCCCTCGAACTCGTCGCTGTCCTCATTGACGAGGCTCTCTTTGTCCGTCAGCGTCACCGCGCCGACGGCGTAGAGCGTCACGCCCGTTTCCTTGTTGCACGCAAGCGGGGCCGTCGTACTGCTGGCGAGTGTCAGGTCTTGCAGAATCAGCATGACGCCCGTCGTGCCCTTCTTCACCGTGATACTGCCTTCCGTACAGGTGCCCGTAATCGTGTAGACGCCCGATTCCTGAATCGTCAGCGCCGTGCCCTCGACTTTGTAGCCGCTCTCACTGCCCGACGCCGTCACGCCGCTGTCAGAGAAAGTCAGCGTCGTACTGCTCGACGGAATGCTCACCGCGCTGTTGCTGTACGCCGCCCGCGTGACGCCGCCCGTATACGACGCGCTCGCCACCAGCGGTACCGCGTTCAGAAGGGTCGTCAGCGCGATAGCCGAAATCATCGTCCGCTTGAACGTCAGCTTTTTCATGGGAAATTCCTCCTTGATTTTCTCTAGGAAACAGTGTATGATATTATGGGTTTTTGTTTGCCAATTTTTCGATACCGTCAGACAGCCCCTTGCGGAACTCCCGCTCCGGACGGTATCGACTTTTACTCTCCCCTGCCGGGGTTTCCCGCCTGAGCGGTTGCCGCTCTTGCGTTCTGGTATAGTATTCGCGGCGGCCCGCCGATTTTTGGGGGTCGCCGCCGAAATTTTTGAAAAAGTTTCCGAAAAAGTAAACGCCTCCCCTGTACCCACAGAGGAGACGTTTCCGCGCCGTCACTCTTCGGCGGAAAAGCCCTTCTTTTCTTCGAGTTCCTCCGCGAACGCGCGCGAGTACGCCGTACCGGTAAAGCAGCCCTTGCCGCGCCCCTTCGCCTCGTACAGGTTGTGGTCGGCGTGGCGCAACATCAGCCGCAAGTCCGCGGACTGCTCCGCGCGTCCGTAGACGTACCCCGCCGAGAACCCCGCCGGAATCCGCTCCCCGTCCAGCGCAAGCCCCCGTATCCCCTGTTGCACACGCTCCAGGCTCGCGACGAACTCCGCCTCCGGCCTGTCCGGACAAATCACTACAAATTCGTCGCCGCCGTAGCGGTAACAGCATTCGTCCCCGAACGCCTCCCGCAGAAAGCGCCCCGTGCTTTTGAGTACGAAGTCGCCGACGGCGTGGCCGTAGGTGTCATTGGTGCCCTTGAAGTTGTCGAGGTCGAACATCATGACGTGGACGTTACGCCCTTCATATTTTAAGTAGTCGCGGCGGAAGGCGTAGCGGTTGCGCGTGCCCGTGAGACTGTCCAGCGCGGACGCCTGCTCTAATGTGACGTTGTCGCTTTTCAGCACGGCGTTGAGTTCGATAAGCTGTCGTTCGGCGTCGGTGTGGACTTTCTTCAGGCGTCCGATGAACAGCACGTTCAGCGCGACGCCTAAAAGGATAGTCGCCATTTTTTTGAGGTTGAGCGCGTCGTAGGTGACGAAATTGTGCCCCGTCGAGAAAAAGTACATCGAGTAGAGCACCGTCACCGCGCCGCAGACTATCCCGGCCCCGTAGCCGTACAGCGACGTAAAGACCGCAAGGCCCGTGATAAGGATTATGTTAGGGTTGGGGATGTTGAATACGCGTACCGCCGCGGTCAGCGACAGCATGACGCCCAGCGACAGCGCGAGGTGTCGCCAGTAGGAGGCGGGGAACCGGGGTTCTTTCTGTTGCAAGATTCGCTTACTCCCTTCTGTACGGTTGCATAATATCCGCCGCCTCCCGTCCGGAAGCGGCGGCGTTGTTTTCGGAAATTATCGACGAAAAAGCGCTTGACAAACGCGATTCGCTGTGGTAGAATAAATCACTTCTGAGTTGCGGATTTGTCTAAAACCCCACTCTAATTTTTCACAGTATAGCACGTTTCCGGGGAAAACGCAAGGGGATTGCAACATTTTTTCGACAACGCCCCCTAGCGTATCACATACCCGGCCCGTGGAATCACGCTGCCCCTACTCGGCCCCGCGCCGGACAGGCGGCTTTTTTCCATGGGCGGCGCGGAGCGACGGAGCGCGACGCGTAGAGCAGACAGGCAGACGGTCAGGCTAGGAAAGGTGGAGGGCAGATGGCCAAAATCAAACACTACGGAAACACGCCCCGAATGAATTTCGCGCGGTATGAGGAAGTGGTTCCCATGCCGAACCTTCTGGAGATTCAGAAGAAGTCCTATCGGGAATTTCTGGAAACGGGTCTCCGGGAAGTGTTCGCCGACGTGGGAGCCATTACCGACTATCAGGGCAATCTTGAGTTGACGTTCATCGACTACAAGATGGACGAGGAGCCGCGCTACGACGTGGAGGAGTGCAAGGCCCGCGACGCCACTTACGCCGCGCCCTTGAAAGTCAAGGCCCGTCTGCGCAACAAGGAAACCGATGTCATGAAGGAACAGGAGCTCTTTATGGGCGACTTCCCCCTCATGACGCATTCGGGCACGTTCGTTATCAACGGCGCGGAACGCGTGGTGGTCTCGCAGATTGTGCGCTCCCCGGGCGTCTACTACGGGCGGGAAGTCGACATTAAGACCGACCTTCCGATTTTAACTTGTCAAATCATCCCCTACCGGGGCGCGTGGCTGGAATACGAGACCGACACCAACGAGGTTTTCTGGGTGCGTATCGACAAGAACCGCAAGATTCCGATTACGTGCCTCATCCGGGCGCTGGGCCTCAAGACCGACGCCGAAATCCTGGAGCGCTTCAGCGACGACCCCCGCATTGCGGCGACACTCGAAAAGGACCCCTGCAAGACCTACGAGGACGCCATGCTGGAAATCTACCGCAAACTCCGCCCCGGCGAGCCGCCGACCGTAGAGGCCGCCGAGACGCTCATGAATAACCTGTTCTTCGACCCGCGGCGCTACGACCTGTCGGTGGTGGGGCGCTACAAGTTCAACCGGAAGCTGTCGCTCTGGCAGAGAATCACGGGCCACGCGCTGGCGGAACCCGTCGCCGACCCGTCTACGGGGGAAGTGCTGTTCGACGCCGGGCACGTCGTGACGAAAGAGGAGGCCCAGAAGCTCGACGGCCTGGGCGTGTTCGAAGTCGTCGTAGACGTGGAGGGGACGCCCATCCGGGTACAGTCCAACCGCATGTGCGACATGAGCCGCTTTGTCGACTTCGACCCGCTGGAGGCCTGTAACCTGAAAGAACGCGTGCGCTACGACGTGTTGCAGGAGCTGTTACAGAAGTACAGCGGGGAGGACTTGCAAGACCAGATTCTTTTACAGAAAGACCGCCTCGTGCCGAAACACATCATGATTGACGACATCCTCGCGTCCATCAACTATATGAACGGCCTCGCGCGCGGGCTTTCGATGAAAGACGATATCGACCACTTAGGCAACCGCCGCCTGCGCTGTGTCGGCGAACTGTTGCAGAACCAGTTCCGTATCGGCTTCTCGCGCATGGAGCGGGTTATCCGGGAGCGCATGACCACGCAAGACCTCGAAAGCGTCACGCCGCAAAGCCTGATAAATATTCGGCCCGTGACGGCGGCGATTAAGGAATTTTTCGGTTCCAGTCCTTTGAGCCAGTTCATGGACCAGACGAACCCCCTCGCCGAACTGACGCACAAGCGGCGCTTATCGGCGTTAGGCCCCGGCGGACTGTCCCGCGAGCGCGCCAACATGGAAGTCCGCGACGTGCACTACAGCCACTACGGGCGCATGTGCCCCATAGAGACGCCCGAAGGCCCGAATATCGGCCTGATTTCGTACCTCGCGGGATACGCCCGCGTGAACGAGTACGGCTTCATCGAGACGCCCTACCGCGCCGTGAGCAAGGAGACCGGGCGCGTGTCCGAGGCCATCACGTATATGACCGCCGACGAGGAGGACAATTACATCGTCGGGCAGGCGGCGGAACCGCTCGACGAGTTCGGACGCCTCAAAAACGAGCGTATCACGGCGCGCCACCGCGACGAAATCGTCGTCGTAGACCGCGAGCGCGTGGACTATATCGACGTGTCGCCGCGCATGATGGTTTCCATAGCGACCGCTATGATTCCGTTCCTGCCCAACGACGACGCCAACCGCGCCCTCATGGGGGCCAATATGCAGAGACAAGCCGTGCCTCTTCTCCGGCCCCACGCGCCGATTGTCGGCACCGGCATGGAGCACAAAGTCTGTATTGATTCGGAAATCGTGGTACTCGCCGAGGGCGACGGCGTCGTGACGGATGTCGACGCCTGCCACGTCGGCGTTGACTACGACGACGGCACCCACAAGTCCTACAAGCTCATCAAGTTCCTGCGCTCGAATCACACGACCTGTATCAACCAGAGGCCCATTGTAAACGTCGGCGACCGCGTACACGGCAAGAAAATCACGCCCGACGGACAGGAAATCTCCGCCACGATTCTGGCCGACGGCCCCTCCACCGAAAACGGCGAAATCGCCCTCGGGCAGAATATCCTCGTAGGCTTCATGACTTGGGAGGGCTACAACTACGAGGACGCCGTGCTTCTGAACGAGCGCCTTGTACGGGAGGACTTGTACACGTCCATTCACATCGAAGAATTTGAAATCGACTCCCGCGACACCAAGCTAGGCCCGGAGGAAATCACGCGCGATATCCCGAACGTCGGCGACGACGCCCTGAAAGACCTCGACGCCAACGGGGTAATCCGTATCGGCGCGGAGGTGAAGTCGGGCGACATCCTCGTCGGCAAAGTCACGCCGAAGGGCGAAACCGACCTCACCGCCGAAGAACGCCTGCTCCGCGCCATCTTCGGCGAGAAGGCCCGCGAAGTCCGCGACACGTCGCTGAAAGTCCCGCACGGCGAAAGCGGTATCGTGCTCGATACGAAAGTATTCACCCGGGAGGGCGGCGACGACTTGGGCCCCGGCGTCAATATGGTGGTGCGCGTCTATATCGCACAGCGCCGCAAGATTCAGGTCGGCGACAAGATGGCCGGACGCCACGGCAACAAGGGCGTCGTCTCGCGCGTGCTCCCCGAGGAGGATATGCCGTTCCTCCCCGACGGTACCCCGCTTGATATCGTACTGAATCCGCTGGGCGTGCCGTCCCGTATGAACATCGGACAGGTACTCGAAGTCCACCTCGGCTACGCCGCACAGCGCCTCGGGCTGAAACTCAAAGCCGGACTGCCCGTCAATATGGATTCCCCGATTTTCGACGGCGTGACGCAGGCCGACTTGGACGAAATCCGGAATCTGAAATCCGAAACCCCCCTGAAAGTCGCCACGCCGATTTTCGACGGCGCGCGCGAACAGGACATTTCCGCCATGCTCGCCGAGGCCGGGCTTGACCCCGAGGGGAAGTCCGTACTCTACGACGGGCGCACCGGGGAGCCGTTCGACAACAAAGTAACCGTCGGCTACGTCTACTTCCTGAAACTTCACCATCTGGTTGACGACAAAATCCACGCGCGTTCCACGGGGCCCTATTCGCTCGTCACGCAACAGCCGCTGGGCGGCAAGGCGCAGTTCGGCGGACAGCGTTTCGGCGAGATGGAAGTCTGGGCGCTGGAGGCCTACGGCGCGGCCTACACCTTGCAGGAGATTCTTACTGTCAAGTCCGACGACGTGACCGGGCGCGTCAAGACCTACGAATCCATCGTGAAGGGGCACAACGTCCCGCAGCCGGGCGTTCCCGAATCGTTCAAGGTACTGGTCAAAGAGTTGCAGTCGCTTTGCCTCGACATCGAGGTGCTCGACGCCGACTGCAACCCCATCGAACTCAAGGACGACGAGGACGCTATGGACACGTTCAACCTCGCGCGCATGGACGCCGACAGCGAACGCCAGAACCGCCACTACGACGCGGCGGCGGAGTTCCAAGACGCCGGGTTCGACGTACAGGACGCCCCGCCCGACGCCGGAGCCGATATCGGCCTCGACGACGACTACACCGACGACGCCGACGAGCCGTCGGACTTCCCGGAGGAGCCCGACGAGGAAGGCTACGATTTCGGCGGGGGCGACTTCGCCGACGACGACGCCCCCTTCTGAGGAGGAGAGAGCATGGAGAACAATACCAAGGGCAACAACATTGTTTTCGACGCCATTAAAATCGGAATGGCCTCCCCGGAACAGATTCGCGCATGGTCTCACGGAGAAGTCAAGAAGCCGGAGACCATCAACTACCGCACGCTGAAGCCCGAGCGCGACGGCCTGTTCTGCGAACGCATCTTCGGGCCGACCCGCGACTGGGAGTGCCACTGCGGCAAGTACAAGAAAATCCGCTACAAGGGTAAAATCTGCGACCGTTGCGGCGTGGAGGTCACGCGCGCCAAGGTGCGCCGGGAGCGTATGGGGCACATCGAACTCGCGACGCCCGTCTCGCATATCTGGTACTTCAAGGGCATTCCGTCGCGCATGGGGCTTTTGCTCGAAATCAGCCCGCGCATTCTCGAGAAAGTCCTGTACTTCGCCGACTATATTGTAACCGACCCCGGAGAAACGCCGTTGAGCCGGAACCAGATTCTGTCCGAGAAGGAGTACCGGGACTACCGGGAGAAGTACGAGAACGACTTCAAGGCGGGCATGGGCGCGGAGGCCGTACAGAAACTCCTCGCGGTCGTGGGCCTGAGCCCCGAGGACAGCTCGCGCAAAATCGCGCTTATGGAGACCTGCGCGCGCCTGCGGGAACGCCTCCGCAACGACCCCGACGGCCTCACGGAAGAGGAACAGCAGGAACTCGACGCCGCCACGGCGGAATTGGAGACTTTCCACGGCCTCGACAACCTCTCCGCACAGCTCCACGCCGAGTTGAAGAGCGCCACCGGACAGAAAAAGGCGCGTATCGTGAAGCGGCTGGAAGTCGTGGACGCGTTCCGGCTGTCGGGCAACAAACCGGAGTGGATGGTACTCGACGCGCTTCCGGTAATCCCGCCGGAACTCCGCCCCATGGTACAGCTCGACGGCGGACGCTTCGCCACGTCCGACCTGAACGACCTGTACAGGCGCGTCATCAACCGCAACAACCGCCTGCACCGTCTAATCCAGCTCAACGCCCCGGACATCATCGTCCGCAACGAGAAGCGCATGTTACAGGA
>CAMHBH010000108.1 GCA_946183175.1 uncultured Oscillibacter sp. | reverse complement strand
CCTGACGGTTTCGGGGGAATCCGGGGAGGCTTGCTTACGTCTGGACGCGGGCAACAAAAACGCCGCCGACCTCGCGTCCGTACTGGAAGCGTGGAGGGCGGAAAAGGCGAAACTTGAACGCGGCGAAATCAGCCGTGAGGACTACGACCGTTGGCGTTATCACTACCCGGAATACGAAACCGCCTCGGAATGGGGCAGGGTTCCCTCGGACGAACTCAACGACGATATGCGGAAGCGGTTCAGCGAAATGCTCAAACCGGACTAAAAAACGGCAGTCCCGCCGACCTTGGCACAGGCCGACGGGACTGCTTCTGTTGTAACGAAAATCGCAAAAAATCGCCTGACTTGCAAGCCACCCGACACTTTTGGTCAAGAAAAATAAGGGCGTCAGGAATTTTTGCTATCAAAATGCTATCAAACCCGTAAGCCAAAGCCCGCAAAACCGCGTGGTTGAGGCATTCTTGCGACGGCGTTACTTACTCCCACTCAATGGTACCGGAGGGCTTGGGCGTGAGGTCGTAGAGGACGCGGTTGACGCCCGGGACTTCCGCCGTAATCCGGGCCGTGAGCTTGTGCAACAGCGGCCACGGGATTTCCTCTACGGTGGCGGTCATGGCGTCGCGGGTATTGACGGCGCGGAGAATCACGGGCCAGTCGAAAGTACGCTTACCGTCGCGGACGCCGGTGGAGCGCATATCGGGCACGACGGCGAAATACTGCCAGACTTTCCCGGCCAGTCCGGCGGCGTCGAACTCCTCGCGGAGAATGGCGTCGGCCTCGCGGAGGGCTTCGAGGCGGTCGCGGGTGATAGCGCCCAGACAGCGGACGCCCAGTCCGGGGCCCGGGAACGGCTGACGGTACACCATGGAATCGGGCAGGCCCAGGGCCTTACCGACGACGCGAACCTCGTCTTTGAACAGGAACTTCAGCGGCTCTACGAGTTCAAAGCGCAAATCCTCGGGGAGTCCGCCGACGTTGTGGTGTGCCTTGACGGGGCCGCTTTCGAGGATATCGGGGTAAATGGTTCCCTGCGCGAGGAAGGCGATACCGTCCAGCTTACGGGCCTGCTCCTCAAATACCCGGATGAACTCCGCGCCGATGACTTTCCGTTTCGTCTCGGGGTCGAACACCCCCGCGAGCTTGTCCAGGAAGCGGTCTACGGCGTCGACATAGATTAAGTTGGCGTTCATCTGGTCGCGGAATACCCGGACGACCTGTTCGGGCTCCCCCTTGCGCAGGAGGCCGTGGTTGACGTGTACGCACACGAGCTGACGCCCCACGGCGCGGATGAGCAGGGCCGCCACGACGGAGGAATCCACGCCGCCAGACAGGGCTAAGAGTACCTGTTTGTCTCCGATTTGCTCCCTGAGTACCCGGCACTGCTCGTCGATGAATGCCCCGGCGAGTGCGGGCGTGGTGATACGCTCCATGCTTTCGGGACGGACATTGTTTGACATCGGAACCCCTCCATTCAATTTCATTCCGGCTCTGTAAAATAATGTCCTATTATCCACAATCGGCGGGGGTTTTGCAAGTGCCGATTTCTACGAAATTTCATAGACTGCCCCGCGAAAATCTTGACAGCCGCGCTAGGCGCGGCTGTCGGTCACTGGGGGTCGATGGCATTGAGGGCGTTTTCAAGCCAGTCGCCCTCGAACGATTCGATTTCGCCCCTGTCCATGAGGGAGGCCAGCGCGGGCTCGATGGGCATTTCGGCGAGTACGGGCAGTTCGTGCCGCGCGGCGGCGTCGGAAGTCTTGCCCTCCCCGAACAGGTACAGCTTCTTCCCGCAGTCCGGACAGGTGACGTAGCTCATATTCTCGACCAGTCCGACTATCGGGACTTCCATCATCTCCGCCATTTTGACGGCCTTCTCCACGACCATGGAAACCAGTTCCTGCGGGGACGTGACGATGAAAATGCCGTCGAGCGGAATCGACTGGAACACCGACAGCGACACGTCCCCGGTACCCGGCGGCATGTCCACGAACAGGTAGTCGCAGTCCCACATAACGTCGGTCCAGAACTGCTGCACCATGCCGGAGATAATCGGACCGCGCCACACGACGGGGTCGGTCTCGTCGTGCAGGAGCAGGTTCACGGACATGACCTGAATGCCCGTGCGGGTACTGACGGGCATCATCTTTCCGTCGCTGGTGCCGAATACTTCCTCCTTCGTCCCGAAACACTTCGGAATCGACGGGCCGGTAATGTCGGCGTCCATAATGCCGACTTTGTAGCCGCGGCGGCGGGCCATGACGGCGAGCTGACTTGTGACCATGGACTTCCCCACGCCGCCCTTGCCCGAGACGATACCGTATACCTTCTCCACGCGCGCCTCCGGACTGAGTTCCTTTAGCATACTCTGCGGCGCGCTACGCTGTGCGCAGTCCTGCCCGCAAGTCGAACAGTTGCTTGTGCATTCGTTTGCCATTACGTGTCTCACCCTCGTTTCAGAATCCGGCTTCCGGGCGGGCCGGAAAGTCGGCTTGCTCAATACTATACCATTCCCGCCGTTCCGTCAACCGGTATCTTGTCGGCGAGATTCTTAGTAAAGCCCCCTCCGCGTGTCAACGGGGAAGGGGCCCGCGTGTCATCAGGAAAGCGTATCCAGCGCCGTGACAAGGCCCTCCCGGTCGATGGTAACTTGGAAAGTTTTCACGGGGTATTCCGGGTCGCACTCCGCGAAAGCCCGTAACAAGTCCTGAGACGCCAGCGGACAGGGCACGCAAGCCGCCGACGGTTTCACACAGTAAAGCGTCACAAGTTCGTCCCACTCGTATGCTTCCGCTTCCCGGAGCCAGACAATATTTCTGTCGCTCTCCACTTTCGCGACTTCCGCCGTCAGCGTGATGTTACGCAACGGCGCGACATCCTCCGCCGCCCCGCTGTAACGGTGCAGGACGATATCAGGCAGAAATTCCGACTGGTGCGGCAGGAGCATATCCAGCGCGGCGTCGCCGTTGTTGGTCTGGTAGAGATGCAGAATCGTCTCCCCGTCGGTCTTGAAATACTCCGCGTAGTAGTCGCCCACGCTCCCCGACATGCCATTCAACGCCGCAACCGTGTTTTCGTCTTCGGCGGTCAGACGGAGTAAGTCCGGATTCTCCCATTCTTCGCTGTGCAGGTGCTCCATATTGGCCGAGAATGTATAGTAATCGTCGCCGACGCCCACGCCCAGCAGGCCTTCCATAAAGTCCAGCTTTGCGGTATGCTCTCCGCTCTCCGGGTCGCGGTACAGCCACGTCCCAACAGGAAAGCCGTCGTAGTCGGCGGGCGGGTAGCCCGAGAGAATCTTCTGTGCGAAACGCCCGTCTACCGGGTCTTCGTGCAAATAATTGTCCTCCCCGAATACGTAAGCGCCGTAGGCCCCACCGCGCGTGACCGACGCCCTGACTTCGGCGTGCCACGGCATGGACACGTACAGCCCGACACTCTCCCCGCGCTTCATGATACGCCGGAACAGCGTCGAACCCGGCACAAATTCGCCGTTCGTCATGGCAAGTTCTTCGGTCGTGTTCGTCTCGTCGGGGGTACGCTCAATCAGGAGCGTGACGCCGTCCTCTAACGCGGTCAGGCGGGCCCAGTACCACGGCGTATCCTCGTCGGACGCGCGGCGCGTGAGTTCGATTTTCTCCACGGCGTCCGACAGCTCCGCCTCGGTTACGCCGATGTCAATCGACAGAAGCGCGTCGGGGGATTTCGTCGTCAGGTACACCGCCTCCCCGTCGCGGTTCAGGCGCAGGCACAGGAACTGCCCTTCGGTATCGGGCAATGTCCAGCCGCCGTACTCGGGCGCGCCCGTCGGCTCGACGTAGACCGCCCCGGACAGAAGCGCGTCCTTGCCGTCCCACTCGGCGTCGGGGGACACCGGAATCATAAACGCGTCGTCCGTCTCGGACTTCCACACGCCTTCCTCAAACGTATTCTGCTGTAGCAGAAGCGTTTCCGCGCCTTCCAGAAACCACGCGTAGCCCTGTAAGACGGTATCGTAGTCGACGCTTGCGAGTTCGCGCTGTCCGCCGTCCTCGGACACCGCCAGGTAGGTCATATTCAACAGCCGATAGGAGCTCCGCCAGCCGATATCGTCGAGCGGGGAGGCGTACGCGTTCGCGAGGGTCGCGTAGACCGTGCCGCCGACGTACTCCGTTTTCTGCGTGATTTTGTTGTAGCCGGAACCGTCGAGGCGTGCCGGGGAGAATTGCGCCGCGAGCGTCCGCCACTGTTCGCCGTCGTAGGCCTGTAACTCCTCGGTCTCCCAGTTGATTCGGGTATCCCCGGGGAGAGCGGAACACGTCACGATTTCCCCGGCGTCGCCGGCGGACAATTCGGGAAGCGTTCCCTCCCCATACTCCGTTTCGGTGTCGCCTGCCGTTTCCAGCACGGACAGACTGTTTTCCACGCCGGGCGTCGCGGTCACGACGGCGTAATCGTTCAGGAAATGCCCGGTTCCGGCGTAGTAGCCGACGACAAGCGCGATGTGCCCGCCCGATTCCAGAAACTGCGCGGCTTCTGTGCCGTAGGTGTACTCCGTTTCGGGCAAAGTCCCCAGACACAGTAACTGTCCGTCGGTGTCGGGCTCCAACTGCCAAAGCGTACACTCTGTTCCTTCCCCGGCGTCGGTCTCCGACTTGTAGTCCACGCCCAACAGGAACAGGCCGCTGTCGGATACTCCGGCGTAAATCAGGGAGTTCCCGGAAAAACTTCCGGCCTCTTCGCCGTCGCGGTAGAGGTAGAAGGAATTGCTTTCGGCGTCGCTGTCCTCAATGGCCAGCAGTCCGCCGTCGGAGAGGCCCAGCGGGCGTCCCTTGCGGACAGTCTCGCAAGTCGCGCCGTCGGGGCTGTAGCGGACGACGTAGTTTTCCCCGTTGATACGCTCCTGAAGGTAGAAACTGCCGTCCACGACGTACAGTCCCCCGCAGCCGGTATCCCGAAACGCGGTTCTGACTTCCCCGGTCGCCAAGTCATGGTAGACAATCTCCGACTCGTTCCCTGTGACGCCCCATTCGGAGACAAAGTCGCCGAGCATGGCCAGCGTCGGGAGGGCGTCGGGGCCGTACTTGCGGAAATAGACCCGGTTCCCCACGCGGACATAGTGCCCGCCGTTGTTCTCCACGTCCGACGTATCCGGCGTGTCTTTGTTCGCGAGACTGTCTACGAGTTCGGACACCTTGCCCTTGTCCACGCTGTCGGGCGCGGCACTCTGTCCGCAGGCCGACAGAAGCAGGACTAGCGACAAAATACACGCGCCCCACCTGACTGTTTTCATGGAATCACTCCTCATGTTACAAGAATCAAACACCGGAGAGGTGTCCCTCTCCGGTGACGCGGTTACGGCTTTACAAGATTGATTTTTTCCCCGGAAGATTCGGCGTCGCCGTTCTCTTCGGGGGCCTCGTCCAACAGCGCGGTTTCCTCGGAAAGTTCCTCCTCCGGCCCGGCCTCCCCGCCGGAATCCTCCTCCGTGTCGGACACAATCGGAAGTTCCGGTTCCGTATTTAAGTCGGGGGCGTCGTTCCACGTCGCGGGGGGCGCGTCCTCTACGGGCGGCGCGTCCCATGTCGCGGGCGGGGCTTCCCGGACGCTATCCGCCGCGCCGCTCACTTCGGTTTCCGATATCAGAGAGTAGCTTTCCTCGGCGCGCTTGGCCTCCTCCTCGGCGCGTATCGCCGCCGCGCGCAAGGCGTCGTTTTCGTCCTGCTTCTTCTCGGCGCGCTCAATGAAGAATACCGCAATCCGCAGAATCAGAAGGACGGCCATCAGCGCAATCGCGCTGATTCCCCATGTCAGGTAGAGGTCCTGGAAGAATCCGGCGACGATGTAGCCCGCGAAACTGACTACTGCCACCGTAATGGCGTAGGGCAGTTGTGTCGAAACGTGGTCGACGTGTTCGACCTGCGCCCCGGCGGAGGCCATAATGGTCGTGTCGGAGATGGGGGAGCAGTGGTCGCCGCACACGGCACCCGCCAGACAGGCCGAAATGCCGATAATCATGAGGGGGTTGTTGTCGGGGAAAATCGCGGTGACGATGGGAATCAGGATTCCGAACGTCCCCCACGACGTGCCCGACGCGAAAGCGAGTACGCACGCGACGAGGAAAATCACGGCGGGGAGCATACTGTAAAGGTGGTCGGCGGCCCCGGTCATGGCGTCGCGCACGAACTCCGCCGCGCCGAGTTTGTCGTTGGTCATGGTCTTGAGGCTGACGGCGAGCGTCAGGATGATAATAGGCGATCCCATGGCGTTAAAGCCCTTCGGCACGCAGGCCATCGCTTCCTGGAACGTCAGGCACCCGCGGAAGAGAATGTAGGCTACCACGATAACCACGGCGATAATACTGCCCCACGGGAGGCCTACGAACGCGTCGGTATTGCTCAGCGCGCCGATGATGTCCCACTTGTAATCGGTTCCGCCCCACCAGTCGGTGCCGAAAAAGCCGCCGACGTACAGCATGCCCAGCGTACAGGTGATAATCAGGAGCACAACCGGGATGAGCAGGTCAATCACGCGGCCCCGGTGATTCTCTTCGGTTTCCTCGGAACCCGGAATGCCGCTCAACTCACCCGTGCGGACAGCCTTTTTCTCAAAGCGGCGCATGGGGCCGTAGTCGAACCCCAGCAGAACCAGCAGGATAATAAACAGGAACGTCAGCAGGGAATAGAGATTGTAGGGGATGGCGCGGATGAAGAGTTCCAGGCCGCTGATACCGGTATCGAGTTTCTCCGCCGTGCCCGACACCGCCGCCGCCCACGAGGATACCGGGGCAATCATGCACACCGGGGCGGCGGTCGCGTCAATCAGGTACGCCAGCTTCGTGCGGCTGATACGGTGCCTGTCGGTGACGGGCCGCATGACGGTGCCGACGGTCAGGCAGTTGAAATAGTCGTCGATGAAAATCAGGATACCCAGCAGGAACGTCGCCAGCTGCGCGCCGACGCGGGAGCGGATATTCTTTTCGGCCCAGCGCCCGAACGCGGCGGAACCTCCGGCGGCGTTCATCAGCGCCACGACGGTTCCCAGCAGTACGAGGAAGATAAAGATTCCGGCGTTGGCCTCCACGGACGCCATAAGCCCGTCTTCGATAATCGTATTGAGGGTTCTGACGGGGTGGAAGTCGCAGGCGAGGAACGCCCCCACGACGACTCCGATAAACAAAGACCCGTAGGCCTCCTTGGTAATCAGCGCCAGAAAGATTGCGATAAACGGCGGGACAAGCGCCCACCAGGTGCCGTAGAGCGCGGCGTTCGCGGCCGCCTCCTCTCCCTCGGCGAACGCGGGAACCGTCAGAAGGCCGCAGAGCAACAACATCATGGGCAGGAAGGCCATGACGCGCCGCGACACTTTTTTCATGCGTCTCACT
>CAMHBH010000107.1 GCA_946183175.1 uncultured Oscillibacter sp. | reverse complement strand
TACTCTGTGACACCGACTTTCTGCGTACCCTCCCGCCCGAGACTTTCGCCGACGGCATGGCGGAAGTCGTCAAGACGGGCGTACTGTCCGGGGAAAGTTTACTGTCCATGTGTGAGGCGGGGGAAGTAGCGGAGCATAAAACAGAAGTTATCGCGCGTTGCGTTGCCTACAAGGCTGGGGTCGTCGAAAGCGACGAGCGCGAGCAGAACGAGCGGCGGCTGTTGAATCTGGGACACACCGTCGGACACGCCGTCGAAAAGTGCAGTCACTACACGATACCGCACGGGCACGCCGTCGCCGCCGGATTGGGCGTTATCGCGCGCGCGGCGGAGGCGTACGGCTGGACGGCGGAACCTGTCGCGGCGCGTATCCGCGACTGCCTCGCGGCGAATGCTCTCCCCTACGGGACGGACTTCGCGCCGGAGGCGTTGTCGGAGGCGGCGCTGTCGGACAAGAAGCGCGCCGGGGATACGGTCACACTCGTGATTCCGGAGCGCATCGGGGGCTGTGTACTGCGGGCAGTGCCCGTGGCCGAATTGCCCGACATCATCCGGGCGGGGTGCGCGCCGTGGACGTGACGATTTCCCCGCGCCGCCTTCGCGGGACGGTCACGCCGCCGCCGTCAAAGTCTATGGCACACCGCGCCGTTATCGCCGAACTCCTCGCCGGAGTGGAAAACTTTTCGGTGTCGCCGACGCTCTCGGAGGACATCCGCGCGACCGTCGCCTGTGCGCGGGCCCTGCGCGCCGCCGACAACCGCTCAAATATCCCGCACACGGACGGCGAAAGCGTCCTCGACTGCGGGGAATCCGGCTCTACACTACGATTTTTAATTCCCGTGTCGCTCGTACTGCGCGGCGGCGGCACGTTCACGGGCCGCGGACGCCTCATGCAACGCCCGCAAACGCCCTATTTCGACATCTTCGACGAAAAGGGCGTCGCGTACGAACAGGCCGGAGACCGTCTGACCGTCCGGGGACGCCTGACGCCCGGGGAGTACCGTTTACCCGGCGACGTGTCCAGTCAGTTTGTCACTGGTTTGCTGTTCGCCCTGCCCCTGCTCGACGCGGAATCCGTCATCCGGCTGACTTCCCCGTTGCAGTCCGCCGCCTACGTCGATATGACCCTCGACACGCTTCGACAATGCGGCGTGTCGGTGGATTGTACGGCCCCGGACGTGTTCCGGATTCCGGGCCGACAGCGCTACCGCGTCGACAAGCTCTCCGTAGAAGCGGACTGGTCTCAGGCGGCGTTCTGGTACGCGGCCAACTTCCTCGGGAACGCCGTGGAAATCCGCGGCCTGAATCCCGATTCCGTACAGGGAGACCGCGCAATCGCGGACTTGTACCGGGAAATGCAAGCGCCCGCGCCGTTGGAAATCGACCTCGGCGGGATTCCGGACTTGCTCCCGCCGCTGGCAATTATGGCGGCGCGGCGGGCGTCGCCGACACGCTTCGCGAATGCCGGACGCCTCCGCCTCAAAGAAAGTGACCGCCTCGAAAGCGTCGCGGCGTTACTGCGGGCGTTCGGCGTCGGCGCGGAGACCGGGCCTGACTGGCTTCGCGTCGACGGCGGCATGACGGATTCCGGCGGGGCTGTTGGCACGACTTCGGGCGGGGGTGTCGGCGTGGACGGCGCGAACGACCACCGGATTGTCATGGCGGCGGCGGTACTCGCCTCGGCGCGGCGCGAACCCGTCACGATTCGCGGCGCGGAGGCCGTCAGGAAGTCGTATCCGTCATTCTTCGCGGACTATCAGGAGTTGGGAGGGAATGTTCGTGGCCTCTGAATTTGGAAAGCTGTTGCGGGTGTCGCTGTTCGGACAGTCGCACGGGGCGGCGGTGGGCGTACTCGTCGACGGACTGCCCGCCGGGGAGGCTGTAGACCTCGACGCACTGCAAGCGTTTTTAGACCGCCGCCGCGCGAAACCCGACGGACTGTCGACGGCGCGCGCGGAAACTGATGTACCGCGCTTTCTGTCGGGGCTGGAAAGCGGTAAGACTTGCGGTTTCCCGCTGTGCGCCGTACTCGACAACGCCGACACGCACTCCCGCGACTACGACGCGCTCCGCGCCGTCCCGCGCCCCGGTCACGCCGACTACACCGCGTGGGCCAAGTGGCACGGCTTCGCGGACATGCGCGGCGGCGGGCACTTCTCAGGACGCCTTACGGCCCCGTTATGCGTGGCGGGCGGAATCGCAAAGCAGATTCTCGCGCGGCGCGGCGTACACGTCGGCGCGCACCTCTACCGCGTCGGGGGCGTGTCGGACGCGCCGTTTCCGCTGTCGCCGACGCCGGGACTGTTCGACGAACTCGCCGCGAAAGCGTTCCCCGTACTCGACGCCGCCGCCGGGGAGCGTATGAAAGGCGTCATCCGCGCCGCGCGCGCCGACGCCGACAGCGTGGGGGGCGTCGTCGAATGCGCGGCGGTCGGACTGCCCGCCGGACTGGGCGGGCCGTTCTTCGACGGGCTCGAAAGCCGTCTCGCCGCCGCCGTATTCGGTATCCCCGCCGTGAAGGGCGTCGAGTTCGGCGCGGGCTTCGGCGCGGCGGACTTGCGCGGCTCCGACAATAACGACCCCTTCGCCGTACACGACGGTGCAATCGTCACGGAGACCAACCACAGCGGCGGCATTCTCGGCGGCATTACGACGGGTATGCCTGTCGTATTCCGGGCGGCGTTCAAGCCTACGCCGTCCATCGGAAAGCCGCAACAGAGCGTAGACCTGCACACCATGGAGGCCGCGACGCTGTCGGTCTCCGGTCGCCACGACCCCTGCGTAGCACATCGGGCGGTGCCCGTCGTGGAGGCCGTCGCGGCGTGCGTCCTGCTCGACTTGCTACTCGAAAACGCCCCGCTGTCACTGCCTGACGGCGCGGGAGAACACAAGGAGGGAACTTCATGGAACTGACGGAAATCCGGGCGGACATCGACCGTATCGACGCGGAATTACTGCGGCTGTTCCTGGAACGTATGGAACTCGCCGACAAGACCGCCGCGTACAAGGCCGCGCACGGCCTGCCGATTCTGAACAAGGAGCGGGAACGCGAAATTCTCGCGAAAGTCACGGAGGACGCCGGAGAGCGGGAACGTTACGCCTATCACCTGTTCGCGACGCTGTTGGAGCTGTCGCGTTCGCGACAGGCGGAAATCGTCTCCCCGCCGACGAAAGTCGAGGCCTACGTCAAAGCGGCACTCGCGGGCGGCGGCGAAATCTTCCCCCAAACGGGCCTCGTGGCCTGTCAGGGAATCGAGGGCGGCAACTCGCAAGCCGCCTGTGACCGCCTTCTGCCCCGGGGGCATATCGTGTACGTCAAGACTTTCCAGGCGGTGGCGTCGGCGGTGGAGTCGGGGCTGTGCAAGTTCGGCGTACTGCCCATCGAAAACAGCTCCAACGGCTCCGTGCGCGCCGTCTACGACTTACTCCAAGACCATAAACTGTCGGTCGTGCGCTCGACCCGTTTGCATATCCGGCACGAGTTACTCGCCCTCCCCGGCGTGAAACTCTCCGACATCACCGAAATTCACTCCCACGAACAGGCCATCGGGCAGTGTTCGCGCTTCCTGAACAGTCTGAACGGCGTCCGGGTGATTCCGGAAAGTAACACGGCATCGGCGGCGAAAAGCCTTTCGGGGAGCGGCAACCGCCACGCCGCCGCGATTTCGTCGCACGCCTGCGCGGCCCTCTACGGCCTCGAATGCGTCAGCGACCGAATCATGGACAGCGACAACAACTATACGCGCTTCATCTGCGTGTCGAAAGACCCGGCCATCTACTCGGGCGCGAACCGAATCAGCCTGATTCTCGCCACGGAGAATAAGCCCGGCGCGCTCTACGACGTGCTGTCGAAACTCGCGGCGCTGGGCGTCAATATGACGAAACTGGAATCCTGTCCGGTGTCGGGGCGGAATTTCGAGTTCATCTTCTTCCTTGAGCTGGAGGCGTCAGTAAAGGAACCGGGCGTACTGTCCATGCTGGAGGAAATGGAGCGGAGCTGTGAGAGTTTCCAGTTCCTGGGCGGCTACGCGGAAGTGTGAGGGGGACGTATGCGTATTCTGGTATTGAACGGGCCGAATATGAATCTGCTGGGCGTGCGGGAGCCGGAGCTGTACGGGGGGCGCACCTACGCCGACTTGCTCGACATGATTCGCGCGGAGGCCGACAAACTCGGCGTCGACGTGTACTTTGTGCAGTCGAACCACGAGGGCGCGCTGGTCGACGCGATTCAACAGGCCTATTTCGACGAGGTAGACGGAATCGTGCTGAATCCGGCGGCGTACACCCATACGAGCGTCGCGATTCTCGACGCGCTCAAGGCAACGAATATCCCGACGGTCGAGGTACACGTCACGAACCCCGACGAGCGCGAGGACTTCCGGCGGGTGTCGTACGTACGCGCGGCGGTCGCGGCGACGATTCGCGGGCACGGCCTGGAAGGGTATCTGGAAGCCCTGCGGTTTCTCGTGTCGCGCGCCAGCGCGTGACGAAATCCCCGCGTTGGGGGCGGCAAAGAACCTGTCAGGTCTCAGAAAAATACAACAACGCCCCTGTCACGCTGTGACAGAGGGCGTATTTCCTTTATTGGCCTTCGGGGTATTTCGTGTAGGCCCGTTTCAGGAGAATCGGCGTGATAATGGAGCTGACGAGAATCAGCAGGATAACGGGCGTGAAAAATTCGGGGGTGAGCAGTCCGGCTGCGAGGCCCTTCTGGGCCGTAATCAGCGCGACTTCGCCCCGGGTCATCATCCCGAGGCCGATTTTGACCGTATCGTTGCCCCGGAATCCGCAGGCCCGCGCGCACAGTCCGCAACCGCCGACTTTGCCGAGCAGCGACAGCGCCACAAAGCACACGCTGAACGCCAGCAGGCGCAAGTCCATAGCCGCGAAACTCGTTTTGAGGCCGATTCCCGTGAAGAACAGCGGCGCGAACACCATGTACGAGCTGATGTCGACGCGGCGCTCAATGTATTTCGCGTCGCTGAGGTTGCAGAGCACGACGCCCGCCACGTACGCGCCCGTGATGTCCGCGATACCGAACCAGGTTTCGGCGAGCCAGGCCATGAGGAAGCAGTAGCAGAGGCTGACAATCGGCATGCGGCGCGTATGGGTGTAGCGGCTGTCGAGCCACGAGAACACGCGGTACACCAAAACCCCGCTCCCGAGCGCCAGCGCGAAAAACAGTGGGATTTTTAACAGTGTCATCATGCCGTCGCCGCCTCCGCCGCCCGACATGCTGAGCACGACCGTCAGCACTACGATTCCGATTACGTCGTCGATAATCGCCGCGCTGACAATCGTCGTCCCGACGGTGCCGTCGAGTTTGCCCATCTCCTTGAGCGCCGCCACCGTGATACTGACCGAAGTCGCCGACATGATAGTACCGACGAACAGGCCCTTCAAAATCTGCGCGCCGTAGAAGCCCAGGTACAGCGCCGTCCCGAGCGCCAGCGGCACGAATACGCCCGCGCACGCGATGAGCGTCGCCTTCAGGCCCGTGCGGCGGAGTTCTTTCAGATTCGTGCCAAGTCCGGCCTCGAACATCAGCATAATGACGCCGATTTCCGCCATTTGCGCGAGGAAATCTGTCTGCTGTACGAGGCCGAGGAGCGCGGGGCCCACCAGAAGGCCCGCGACAATCTCCCCCACGACTTCCGGCGCGCCGATTCCGCGCGCCAGTATGCCGAATGCCTTCGCGGTAAAGAGCAGTAACGCAAGGTCCAGCAAAAAACGAATGTCCATGAAAAGGAAAGCGCCTCTTTTCTATTGGCTATTACTGTAGCAGTTCATGGTAGACGTTCCAATCGTCCGCCGAAAATACGTTGAAAATGACCTGTTCTATCGTGGAATCGCGCGCGAGGAAGTCTTCGACGCTACGGAGCGCGATTTCGGCGGCCTGTCTGCGCGGGAACCGGAAGACGCCCGTCGACACACAGCAGAACGCCACCGAACGGAGCTTGTATTCCGCCGCCAGCGTCAGGCAGGACTTGTAGCAGTTCGCGAGGAGTTCTTTATGCTGTCGGAGGAGCACGCCGTCGACAATCGGGCCGACGGTGTGGAGCACGTAGCGCGACGGCAAGTTATAGGCGGGCGTGATTTTCGCCTGTCCGGTGGGCTCGGGGTGTCCCTGACGCGCCATGATGTCCTGACAGGCGAGGCGTAACTGTACGCCGCTCATGGTGTGTATGATGTTGTCGATACAGCTATGACCGGGGACGAAACAGCCCAGCAGTTGACTGTTGGCCGCGTTCACGATGGCGTCACAGTCCAAAGTCGTGATGTCGCCGCGCCAGAGGTACAGTCGCGGGTTACGCGGCGACGGCGAAAGCGTCCGGCAGTCCGTGACGCCTTTTTCGGCGGTCATCTCCTGTAAAAGCGCGTCCTGTACCGACAGGAACTCGCCGGACGCGGCCTCCGGCGGGCGCACGTTGAACAGACCGCGCAAGAGTTGCCACTGCGCGCCGGGTTCGTCCGGTACGCCGTAGTCACGGTATTCCGGCATTTCGTCCTCCAATGCCCGAATCAGCCACGGCATTCGTTCCTCCGGGCGCATGTCAGAGCGCCTCCCGGAGCTGTTGCAGGACTTCCCCAATGTCGGCGTCGATACACACGGAGCGCCCCGCGATATCGTCGGGCACCATCGCCTCCCCGTAGTTGACGCAGGCGTAGAACGCCGCCGGGTTCTCGTAGGTCATGCCCCAGAAGGGGTACTTGATAATCACGGGCGTGTTGTAGCCCACGCCGAGTTCCAGGAACAGGATAGAGCGCCCTTCATGGGCTTTCAGGAAGGCGCGATAGCGTCCGGCGGCCTCGTGCCAGCCGTCGTCCTCTACAAAGGAATCGTCGGAGCGGAGATTCATGGCCACGGGCTTTCCGCAGTTCGGACAGCGCGGGACGAGTTCGGACGGAATGCGCATACAGCGCTGTTTCTCGAACATCTCGCGTATGATACTTTCATTGTCCCACGTCACCTGCCGGCACGGCTCCGAACACTGGAACAGTCCGTAGTCGCCCTGCGTATAGAACAGGCGCTTCTTGTCGAATCCCGCCCGCTGGAAACAGTGGTCGACGTTGGTCGTCAGCACGAAGTAGTCCTTGTCTTTGACGAGTTCCAGTAAGGTTTCGTAGACGGGTTTGGGCGGGGCGGTGTAGCGGTTGAGCATGATGTAGCGGCTCCAGTAGGCCCAGTGCTCCTCGGCGGTGGGGAACGGGTAAAAGCCGCCGGTGTACATGTCCTCAAAGCCGTACTTCTCGCCGAAGTCGCGGAACCACTCTTCAAAGCGCGCGCCGGAGTAGGCGAACCCCGCCGACGTGGACAGCCCCGCCCCCGCGCCGATAACCACGACCTTCACGCCACGGAAGATGTTGGCGAAGCGCTCGATTGCCTCCGGTTCGATGTGTTTCGATTTCAAAGTCATGCGATTTCCCCC
>CAMHBH010000106.1 GCA_946183175.1 uncultured Oscillibacter sp. | reverse complement strand
AGGCCGTGTTAGGCTCCATGCTCATCGACGCCGACTGCGTGAAACTGGTCATGGAAAAGCTCCGCCCCGCCGACTTCTACCTCAGGCAGAACCGCGAGATTTTCGAGACCGTCTACACGATGTTCTCGTACTCCCGCCCCATTGACGGCATTACCGTCGCGGAGGAAATGCGCAAGAACGGGACGTACGACGAGAGCACGACGCGTTCCTACTTGGCGCAGCTCATGGAGATTACGCCCACAAGCGCGAACGTGATGGAGTACGCCGCGATTGTCGCGGACAAGGCGTTGTTACGGGCAGTCGGCGACGCGGCGGCGGAAATTACGGCGCTTGTACAGGAGGGCGTCGGCGACGCGCATGCGATTCTGGAGGCGAGCGAACAGAAAATTTACGCAATCCGCCGGGGACAGGGCGCGAAAGGTTTAGTACCCTTAAAGCAAGTTCTCCCCGAAGTCCTTGACCGTCTGGGGGAGATGAGCGAGACCGAAAATCACCTTCCGGGGCTGTCCACCGGGCTTTCGGCGATTGACCGTAAAATCATGGGCCTGAACCGCTCCGACCTGATTCTGTTGGCGGCGCGTCCGGGCATGGGCAAAACGTCCATGGCCCTCAACATCGCCCTGAACGTGGCGCGGAGTACCGAAAAGACTGTGGCAATCTTTTCGCTGGAAATGTCGAAAGAACAGTTGGCGTCGCGTATTTTGTCCGTGGAATCGCTAGTCGACAACTACCGCCTCAAAACGGGCGAACTCGACGTATCCGACTGGGAGAAAATCGCCCCCGCCGTCGTGCGGCTGAGCTGTATGGACATCCTGCTCGACGACGACCCGCTTTTGAGCGTCGCGGACATGAACGCGAAGTGTCGGCGGCTTGATAATCTGGGCCTGGTCGTGATAGACTACTTACAGCTCATGAGTTCAAGCGGGAACCGTTCGCGGGCCAACGAGAACCGACAGCAAGTCGTGTCGGATATGTCGCGGATGTTGAAAATCATGGCGAAAGAGCTGGACGTGCCTGTGATTTGCCTTAGCCAGCTAAGCCGGGCCAACGAGAAGCGCGACGACAAACGTCCGCAATTGTCGGACTTGCGCGAATCGGGGGCCATCGAGCAGGACGCCGATATTGTGATGTTCCTGTACCGCGACGACTACTACAACGAGGATTCCGAAAAGCACAATATCGCGGAATGTATCGTCGCGAAGAACCGCCACGGCGAGACGGGCACTGTCGAATTGCGCTGGATGCCACAGTATACGATGTTCTCCACGATTGACCGGCGCGAGGACGAGTGAAAGAAAGTGTGTTCTTATGCTTGATTTTCTGGAACCGTATGTCATGACGTTTGTCGTCATGTACGGACTTGCAAAAGCGGCTTTCGCTGTAGCGCTGATTAGCCTTGCCGCGCTTGCGTTCGTCCTGCTGGATACGATTCTAGCCTGTGCAATGGGCGATTGAACGTCATGCGCGACATTTCCGAATGGATGCCGAAAGACGGCGAAAGCGTACTCTGCGGGGTGTCGGGCGGCGTGGACTCCATGGTACTGTTAGAGTTGTTGCGGGCGTGGCATACGGCACACGGCGGGGGCGTCACCGCCGCGCACTACAACCACCACCTGCGCCCGACGGCCTCCCGCGACGAGGCCTTTGTCCGCGACTGGTGTACAGAACACGGGATTCCCTTTGTAGCCGGGGGCGGGGACGTGTCCGGGTACGCGGCCCGCGAGGGACTGTCGACGGAAGAGGCGGCGCGGAAATTGCGCTACGGCTTCCTGCGGCGGGAGGCCGTGTCGCGGAGAATCTACGTGGCCCACCACGCCGGGGACAACGCCGAGACGATTCTATGGAATCTGATTCGCGGGACAGGCCTCCGCGGGCTGTCGGGGATGTCGCACGAACAGGGCGGAATCGTCCGGCCCCTGCTGGACGTGCCGAGGGCGGAAATAGAGGCCTACGCCGCCGCGCACGGTATCCCGCACATCGAGGACGAGAGCAACGCCGACCCCGACGCCGCGTCGAGAAACCTGTTGCGGCTGGAAGTCATGCCGCTGTTGAAGCGCCTGAACCCGAAAGCGGAGGAGCACTTATGCGCGACGGGCGGACGCGCCGCCCTACTCCACGCGTCGGCGGAGGCGGAGGCACGGCGGCATATGGCGCGCGCGGAAGTCCGTACAGGCTTCGCCGCGATTCCGGTACGCGACCTGTCCGCGACGCCGCCCGAATTACGCCCGCTGATTCTGCTGGACTTGTTGGAGCGTATCGGCGCGGGGCGGAAGGATGTCGGGGCCGTACATGTACGGGCGGCGCTGGGCCTGCTGGACGCCGGGGAACGTGTCGACCTGCCGCACGGCGTGACGGCGTCGGTACGCGACGGGTGGCTGTTGTTGGAGACGCGCCGGACGGCGCTCGGCGAACGTGTCCTGATACCCGGTACGCCGCTCCGCTGGGGCCCCTACGAGTTGACCGTACTCCCCGGCGACAGCGACGACGGCGACGGAATCTCAATCCGCGCGACACGCGAAAAGGTGTCCGTGCGGCCCTGCCCCGCCGGGGAACGCCTCACGGTACCGGGCACTCCGGGCAGTCGTACCCTGAAGCGCCTCTGTGTCGACCGCCGAATCTCCCTGCGCGAACGCGATACCCTGCCCGCCTTCTACGTGGGCGGACGCCTCGCCGCCGTATGGCGTATCGGCCCCGACGCGGCCTTTGTCCCCGACGGCCCCGAACGCCTCTTTCTCCGCGTCCGGCGACGCGGAACCCCCTGAAATACCAGTTTGTGGGAAATGACAGAAAATTTCACAACGGGAGGGCGATTTTTATGAAAAATGAGTTGACAAATGACATTTTAAGGGTACTATATACAGAGGACGAAATCAAAGCGCGAGTAGAGGAACTCGGCGCGGCGCTCGCCGCACGGTTCGCCGGACAGCGCCCCTTGTTCGTCGGTATCCTCAAAGGCTCCCTGATTTTCCTCGCCGACTTAATCCGCGCCTGCCCGCTCCTCTGCGACCTCGAAATGATGGCGGTCAGCTCCTACGGCAACGCGACGAGTTCCTCCGGGCGCGTGCGAATCAACCACGACTTACAGCAGGATGTCCGGGGCCGCGATTTGGTCGTCGTCGAAGACATCCTCGACTCCGGCAATACGCTCGCCTTCCTGCGCGACTACCTCACCGCAAAGGGGGCTGCGTCGATTACCATCGTCACCCTGCTGGACAAACCTTCCGGGCGGCAGAAGGCCGTCACCGCCGATTACGTCGGCTTCACCGTCCCGGACGAGTTCGTCGTCGGCTACGGCCTCGACTACGCCCAGCTCTACCGCAATCTTCCGTGTATCGGCGTCCTGAAACCGGAGGTCTACGGGAAACCGGACAAAACCTGACAGTTCCATGATAAAGGGGGGTTTTTTTTGACACGACGAGGCAGTAATTTCGGCGTGCTGTTGGTGGCCCTGCTCGCCGCCCTGCTGTTGAGCTGGGTCTGGCAGTTGAACAACGCCCAGCCGGAAGTGGAGTATTCCCGCGTCCGACAGCTTTTCATGCAGGAGAAAGTGGTGTCCTTCACCGTGGAGGACAATACCCTGACGCTCAACCTGCGCGAAGAGTTCAACGGTAGTAAAGTTGTGCATTACGACCTCTACGACTTCCAGCTCTTCTACAACGACCTCAACCCGCTCGTCGAGGACCAGTACACCCGGGGCATTATCCAGAGCTACAACTACCATCAGGACCACTCCACGGACTGGATTCAAACGCTCCTGCCGTGGATACTCGCCGCGCTGATGATAGGCGTCATGTGGTACGTCATGACGGGCCGCGGGCAGATGATGGGCGGCGGCGTCGACAGAATGGCGCGGTTCGGCATGGCCCGCACGCGTACACTTACCGAAAACGATAAGCACATCACATTCGCGGACGTAGCCGGGGCCGACGAGGAGAAAGAGGAACTTTCCGAAATCGTCGACTTCCTCAAAGACCCGGAAAAGTACGTCGAACTCGGCGCGCGTATTCCGAAAGGCGTCCTGCTGGTCGGGCCTCCGGGTACCGGGAAAACATTACTTGCCAAAGCCGTCGCCGGGGAGGCGCAAGTCGGGTTCCTGTCGATTTCGGGTTCCGATTTCGTGGAGTTGTACGTAGGCGTGGGTGCCAGCCGTGTACGCGACCTCTTTGAACAGGCGAAGCGTTCCTCTCCGGCTATCGTGTTCATCGACGAAATCGACGCCGTAGGCCGACAGCGCGGCGCGGGCCTCGGCGGCGGCCACGACGAACGCGAACAAACCTTGAATCAGCTCCTTGTGGAAATGGACGGCTTTTCTTCCAATGAAGGCGTCGTTGTGTTGGCGGCGACGAACCGCGCCGACGTACTCGACCCCGCCCTGCTCCGCCCCGGACGCTTTGACCGTCAGATTTACGTCGGACTGCCCGACATCCGGGGCCGGGAGGAGATTTTACAAGTACATTCCAAGGGCAAACCGCTTGCGGAGGATGTGGACTTGCGCAAACTCGCGCAGGGTACTTCCGGATTCACGGGCGCGGATTTGGAAAACCTCGTCAATGAGGGTGCCTTACTCGCCGCGCGGAAAAACCGTCCGTTCATCACGATGGACGACTTGAAGGACGCCGAAATCAAAGTTATCGCGGGGCCCGAGAAGCGCAGCCGCGTGATTCCGCAACACGAACGGGAGTTGACCGCGTGGCACGAGGCCGGGCACGCCGTGGTCATGTACAACCTGCCCGGACAGGACCCCGTCAGCCAGATTTCGATTGTCCCGCGCGGCACCGCCGGGGGCCTGACGATTTCCCTGCCCGAAGAAGACCGCTCGTTCCTGTCCCGGCGCTACATGGAGGACAAAATCGTGTCGCTTCTGGGCGGGCGCGTCGCCGAACAGCTCTGTATCGGCGACATCTCCACCGGGGCGAGCAACGACCTACAGCGCGCGACCGATATCGCCCGGAAGATGGTGGCGTCCTACGGCATGAGCGACCGTATCGGCGCGGTCGCGTTCGACACCGGACACGACGAAATCTTTATCGGGCGCACGATGGCACAGGGCCGCGTCTACTCGGAATCCGTCGCGGCGGAGATTGACCAGGAAATCAAGGCCGTACTGTCCAACGCCTACAGCCGCTGTGAGGAGATTTTGAAAGAGCACCGCAAGCAGTTGGATTCCGTGGCCCGGTACCTGCTCGAACACGAGACGATGGAGCGCGAAGCGTTCGTAGATGTCATGAACGGAATCGAACACCCCCGGGTTCCGGCCTCGAAGTCGGCCCCCGCAAAATCGAAGGCTGTCGAAACGTCTCCGGCCTCCGACAACGCCTCGAAGAAGGACGGACATGTAACGCCGGTGCTGTCCCGGATTCTGAACCGCAACGGGAAGCGTTCCGGGAAGACCGAACGGGTCGTGAAGCATATCGCGGACAGCGAGCCGGACAAGACCGTGAATCTCGACAAGGACGCCCCCCGCAATAAATCCGCGTCCCGTAATACGCAGGCGGGCAAGGCCACCGACAGGCGCAAGGCCGCGCCCCGCAACAATCCCGACGACAACCCGCAAGCGCCCAAGGCCGGGAAATCCGCCTCCCGCGCGCAAGCCGAACGCAACGCGAAACCGGATAAAACCGACCGCGACGCGAAAGGCAACGTTTCCCGCGACACGAAGCCGGAGAACGCCGGAAGCAAGGCCTCTCGAGACGCGAAACCCGACGAAGCCGAAAGCAACATCTCCCGCGACGCAAAACCGGATAACGTCGAAAGCAACGCCTCCCGCGAAGCCGAAAGCAGTCTCCCACGCGATACGAAACCGGACAACGCCGAAAGTCCGGATACCCCCAAAAAGAAACCCGCCGCGCAGTCCGCGACAGGTAAGAAGAAGTAACCGTATTTCGGGGCCGTCCCATGGGACGGCCCTTGTCATTAGTGGATTTCCAATTCCTCCGGGAGCAGGTAGAACGTGAAAGTACCGCTTCCGAGGAGCGCGTCGCGCTGGTCGGTAATCCGTACCTCAAAGACGGCGGTCGTCTTCCCGTGGTGCAGTTCCGTCGCGACGGCGGTCAGCAAATCGCCCGGGCGCGCCGCCTGGTAGTAGTGATAGGACGCGTCCAGCGTGACGGTCTTGTAGCCGTAGGTACAGGCCGCCGAACCACAGGCACTGTCGGCGAGGGTAAAGTAAACGCCGCCCTGCGCGTACCCGAGCGGGTTCGTGTCGTCGACTTCCACCGTCTTGCGCGCCCGCGCGTAGCCCGTGCGCAACTCCTCCAGTACGATTCCGATACGCGTGCTGAAACGGCTGTAGTGGTTGCGGTAGGCAATCAGTTTCTCGAAGTCCATGCGCTTCCCTCCTGACAGTCAGACCAGTTTTTCAAAGTAGAAGAACGTCTCGTCCTCGGCCACGCGGCGCATACAGGACGACAGCATCTTGTAAGAGGCGGTGTTCTCCTTGAAGCATTTTGCCACGACGCGGCTGAGGTGGACTTTGTACAGTCCCCACTCCGCCACGGCGGCGAAGGCCTCCGTACCGTAGCCGTGCCCGGCGTAGTCGGCGCTGACGCGGCAGCCCAATTCGGCGCTCCCCCGGCAGTCGAAGTTGTACAGCACCGCCTCCCCGATGAACTGCCCGTCCAGACGCACCGCGAAATTCGCGGCCAGACGCCGCTCGAAGTCGCGCCGCGCCACGTCGTAGAAACTGCGCGGCGTTATCGGGTCTTTCAGCCCGGCCACGTCGTCGTAGCCCCACCAGCGGTTCCGGTTCTCGTCGAGTACGAGGTCGTTGTAGGCGGGAATATCGTCCTCGGTGATTTCGGAGAGCGTCAGGCGCGCGGTTTTGAGTTCCGGGATTGCGTCGACATGGCGCAGGAGTTCGTTCTGCGGCTCAAAGCAGTATTTCGGGGCCAGCTTGACGGGGGAGTATTGCAGTTTGGACGTGCGGAGGCCACGGTCGGCGGCGTCGTCCTCGCGGTTGATGAGGCGGCAGTCCTCGCCGAACGCGTTCGCGAAGGCCTGTACGAACGCCGGGTAGACGCCCGTGTAGGAGTACAGCGCCTTCTCAATATGGACAATCAGCGTACCGCCGCATTTCTCGGCCAGCGCCAGCGCGATAAGTTTCGCGCCGTCGAAGAAGCCCCCGGAGACAAACCACGGCTTGCCGACAAGTTTCAACATCTTTTTCGCGTAGGACAGCTCTTTGACGGCCTTCTCGTTGTCGCCTTTGGGGAACTCGGCCTCGAAGTCGCGCCAGAACTGCTCGATTGCCGGGAAGTCGGCGCGGCTCAGCGGACGGAATACGGCGTCCGGACAGGCCGCGCGGAATTTCTTCATATGGTTGCGCTGTCCGGAGTAGCGCCGCCCGCTGAACAGGCGCAAGTCGCGCGGGTCGTAGAGGTAGTCCTGCCATGTGCGGATATTGCTCACCCGCGCGTAGGGGTAGCGCGACAGCAGATGGGCCGCCTTGCTCTCGGGTACGACGGTAATCCATGGCTGTACGCCGCTGGAAAGGCATTCCTGCTCAATGGCATATAACGCGGCGTC
>CAMHBH010000105.1 GCA_946183175.1 uncultured Oscillibacter sp. | reverse complement strand
GACGGCAACATAATCGCCATACTCGTCCTTCCGGATAACCTCATGCGGGACGCCCATAATATCCAGAACATCCAGAATGCCGCCAATGCGCCACGTCTCCATGTCGCCGTCCAACTGACAACCGGGGCGGTTCGCCCGCTCCATGCTCTTAATAAGCGCCGCGCCAATGCGGTCGAACTTCGACGGCAGATTGTCCGTCAGTTCCGCGCACACATGCGCCAGTTCGTCTCTCTGTTCCCGTGTCATACGGATTCCTCCTTTCCGCTTTCGTCCGTCCACGGGACAAAGCTGTTGAACAGCAGGATTCTCTCCTTGTAATGTCGCGTGGCGCGGAACGCCGACAGAAACTCCGTGTACAAAGCCTCTGCGTCCTCCGGGTGAGACGCTTCCAGCAGACGCGAAACCCTCAACATGCGCGCCGCCCGGCACAGCGCGTTCCGGTAATCCGCCATCCAGCAGTTTTTCCCGAACTCCGTCGGATACCTCATCTTATCAACCTCCCCCTTTCGGCTCCTCCGCCAGTTTCTTTTCCCAGTAGTCCTCCTTCTCCGCCCGCGCGGCGTCGATTCTGAGGCGCTCCCGCCAGACGGGCACCTTGTCGCCCGTGAGCTTGATAAAGGCCACCGAACCGTCCGTCCCCTCGCACCACTTGATGAAGGCCACGCGCGGAATCTTGACGCGGCTCCCAATCAGGCACGTCGGGAACCCCAGCAGTTCCGGGAAGTTCCGCGCCTGAAGGCGGATGTAGTGCGGGTCACAGCGCAGAATCTCGCCGACCACCGCGGGCGTGAGCATGTCGCAGGTCATCGCCTTGACATCCTCCAGCGTTATCCGCGCCCTCTTGGTCGACTGCCCCGGCATATCAATTCCCTCCTTTCGTCTCCTTGCGGGAATACTCCACGCACGAAATCAGCACCACGCGCCCGCCGTCGGGCACGACTTCCCCTTTCAGAAAGTCCCGGAAGCGCCGCACGGCTTCCTCCACGTCCGCGCCCTCGAAACGCAGGGTTTCTTCTCCGTCCGTTATGCACAGGTCTATCGTCCCGGACGGCTCCGGCGTCGTGCTCTGTTCGGGAGACAGCGACGGACGCGGCGTAGCGGCGGGCGGGGCCTTTCGCGACGCTTTGCTGTACCGGGCCGTGTACTCTTCGTTCCTCATCTTCTCCCAGCGCGCTATCAGCGCGGACGGGTTCGCGTCGAGAACATAGGCCAGCGCCCGTAGCGTGTGCGGCGTGGGGATGGTTTTCCCGCTTTCCCACCGTTCGATGGACTCCACAGGGCAATTCATAAGAACGGCGGGCGGCCTGTTGGTTTGCCGCAGGTTTGCCGCCTCCACCGCGTATTGCAACGCGGTTTGCGTCATTCCATTCGCTTCCCGCCGAGACCGGATTTCCGCCCCAATACTCATGTCGCTTTCTCTCCGCCCTTGTCGGCCTCATAGAAGCGCGTCCGCTCGTCCTTCCTCTCCATGCCCAGCCGGATAAGATACAGACACACTTGTGACATCGGCATCCGGCTGAACCGGGGAATCCCTCGCAGTTGCGCAATGCCCGTTTCCACGTCCGGCGGCAAAGAGATGCTGACACGGGGTGAACTCGTCATTATCCCACCTTCTTTCAAAATGCTACATATGCGGTACTTATTAGTACCTTATCATAAGTGCGGCACTTGCGCAATTGACAGAATGCACAAAAAAATACAGCCTTTTTTGAGAGAGTGTACTTGCTTGTAACTTGCGAAAGTGCCGCACTTGTGGTATAATGTGCTTAGTTTCAAGGAGGTGAACGGCATGACGAACAAGCCGCGCGTGTCTGTGACGATGGATTCGGCACTTTTGGAGAGAATTGACGATTACCGCTACGCGAACAGAATCAGCACACAAAGCAAGGCTGTCCAGCAGTTAGTCCAGATGGGTTTCCAGAGCATGGAGGGCGAAAAGTCCGGTTCCGCAGAGGAGGTCGAACTCGACTGGCAGGAACGCGAACTTATTCGGATTGCGCGGGGCCTTGACCCGCCTCGTCAGGAACTTCTTCTCCGGATTGCGGCGGTAGTCGCGGAGAAAGATTCTCCGAGTATTCCATGAAGGCCTGTCGATGTTCCGGCGTCATGCGCCGGAACAGTTCGATAAGTAGCTCGTAGTCCATGCTGTCACCCCCTTTCGGACGTGACAGCATGGTAACAGGCATGAAAAAAGCCCCGCTTTCGCGGGATGGGAGGAACTTATGAATTTTCCGGATTATTACGCCGTTCTGGGCCTACCGCGCTTCTACCCCACACAGGAAGAAATCCGGGACGCCTTTTTACAGAAGCTGGTCGAGCTGAACGCCTCCGGGGATGTAGACCCGAACGCCCGGCAAACGCTGGATTCCGCGTATCTGACGTTGAGCGACACTAAAAAGAAGCGAGAATATGACGAGGTTCTTGACCGCTATGTTGAGGCGGAGAAAAGTTCCGAATATCCGACATCTTCTAACCAGACTGTGATTATTCACTACGACTGGCATAGCTCAGATAAATCAAGACGTTGTTGGTCAATAGACCCAGAATCCGATAGAGTTTATGATTTCCTGTTTCAGAAGGCTGAAACCTTGAATCAGATTATTCATCGGTATCCGTTTGAGAGCGAAATCAAAACCGATTTTGCCACTGCAATTGAATGGAGTATGTCGATTTTGTATAATTGCTTTCTGGACGCATACTCGAAAGATTACGCAGAGGATGAAATGAAAAGAATAATAGAGGATGGCCTGTTTCTATTGTCCTTATATCCTCCCGACGAAAATGCCGATTTTTGCTATCCGGCCAATTACGATGAAAAAAAGAACCAGCGGCTTTTGCATAAATTTGACGTTGCCGCGAGTGAACTCTTTAAAGCGGTGCAATTAGCCGAATATGAGCAAGACGATTTATTTAATTTCTTTGCCGCTGTATATATCTCCCATATGTTTGATATGAATGTTGTTTTTCAAAAGATAAGGAATCCAGATTTTCAAGACGCTTATCAGTCCATGAAACGCGAATTGCGCGACCTCTTAGAGCGTTTTTTTAATGAAAAAGAGTTCGTGACATAGTGTGCCCTGTGTGGTAGACTGGGCCGGGACAACAAAAGAAGGCCGTCCCCGCGTGGTGGCGTACGCGGGAACGGCGCGGCAAAGGGGAGTTGTCTACCGGACAGCTCCCTATTATACACGATTGCCGCCGGATTGCAAGGAGGGTTTTTCTATGGTGTGTCGAAAGTGCCGAAGGGAAATCCCGGACGGTAGCCGATTCTGCGCGCACTGCGGCATTCGACAGGACACGCGGCGCAACCGCAAGAGCCGGGGCAACGGACAGGGAAGCGTGTACCAGTTGCCGAACGGGAAATGGATTGCGGTCAGGACGGTGGGCTACGAAATCGGCTTGGACGGCAAACGGGGCCGGAGAATCACGCGCTCGAAGTCCGGATTCAAGACCAAGCGCGACGCGGTGAACGGTCTGGCCTCCATCAGTGCCGACCGCCGTCCGCCGACCGCCACGTTCTGGGAAGTCTACGAACGGTGGCTCCCCACGCACAAGGCGGGCAAGTCCACAATGGACTGCTACAAGGCGGCGGCAAAATACTTCCAGCCCGTCTACCCTATCAAAATGACCGACATCACCGTGGACGACCTTCAGGAGTGTCTCGACGACTGCCCGAAGGGCAAGCGGACACAGCAGAATATGAAGACCCTCTGCGGACTGCTCTACAAGTACGCCATCCCGCGCAATCTGGCCACGCTGAACATGGGACAGTACATCGTAGTCCGGGCGACGGACTCCGGCGGCAAGAACGGCCTCCCGAGTGAGGCCGTGGAGGCCATCCGGCGAAACGTGGGAGTAGTCCCGGGTGCGGATTACGTCCTTTGCCAATGCTATTTAGGCTTCCGGCCCTCGGAGTTTCTCGCGCTGGACGCCGCGAACTACAACCGACAGGAGCGGGCGTTCGTGGGCGGCGCGAAGACCGACGCTGGGAGAGACCGCGTCGTTACGGTCTCCCCGGTGATACAGCCGATTGTAGACCGCCTGATGGGCGACAAGACGCGCGGGCCTGTCTTCTGTACGGAGAAGGGAGCGACGATGGATTTGAAGGCCTACCGCGCCTTGTTCTACGCCGTCCTTGAGCAGTGCGGGATTGACAACCCGGTAACGGAGGTGTCCGGCGTCCAGCGACGGAAGTACACGCCGCACTCGTGTCGGCACACGTTCGCCACGCTGATGAAGCGCGTAGAAGGTGCCGAAAAGGACAAACTGGAGTTGATGGGCCACACGTCGGGGGAAATGTTGCGGCACTATCAGGACGTGACGTTCTCGGATTTGCGCAAAATTACGGACGCGATTTAGGCGTGTGGCGGTTCGCTGTGGTTAAGGCTATTACTAATCTATATAGGCGGCGTCTGTTGTTTGCATCCCCTATCCTCCGCCGAGTGCGCGGGGACGTTGCTCTGAACACACGGGCAGCAAAGTTCAATCACCGAATATATATTACAAAATTTCAGGCCGGAAAGCCGTGGTTTTCCGCCTTTCCCGTATGACTGGGGGTCAAGGGGTCGTGAGTTCAAGTCTCGCCACTCGGACCAGCTTTTCAGACGTGAAACAGTTTGTTTTGCGTCTGAATTTCTTTATTTTCACAACTTTTTAGCGTTGTTGACAATTTGCCGTTTCGGGCGGTGTCAGCGAATCCGCAATTCATGGAAAAGGCCAGCGGAAGGCCGGAGATTTCTCCCCGGCTCCATGTCAGCCAATCGCGCCAGTGAACAGGGCCGGCGGCGCGTAAGCAATGCCGCACAGGGCTTGAAGCGGTTTTCCGGCATGGGTTCGCTCTCATAGTCGAACGTCCAGCCCTCGCCGTTGCCGATATGGACTTTCACGGCGCGTCACCAGTCCTTTTTCAAAATGTCGGCGGTTTCCTCCGGCCCTTCCCTCACGGAGTACGACAACATCAACGCCGACCTCCTCGCGATAAACTGAAACCAGTAACGCCGAACGCCCCGACTTTTGTCGGGACGCTTTTGTCACGCCGTGCCCGCATATTGCCATAATTTCACAGAAACCGCTCTTGACACGCCGACTACTTTTGGATAAAATACCAGTTACAAAGGGATTTCCGCCCCCGCGGAAATTACAGGAGAAGAGAAAGGAAGACCTCCATGAATGAAAAGGAACTGAAAGTCCTGGCGGCCAATATCCGCCTGGAGACCTTACGGGTCATCCACTCGCGCGGATTCGGTCATGTGGGCGGCTCCATGGACCTCGCCGAACTCATGGCCGTGCTCTACGGTGCGGTCATGAAGTTCGACCCCAAGAATCCCCGCTGGCCCGACCGTGACTGGCTCGTACTCTCCAAGGGCCACGCCGGGCCCGTCGCCTACGCGACCTTCGGCCTCATGGGCTTCTACCCGCTGGAGGAGGCCTATACCCTCAACCAGCCGCACACCAGATTCCCCAGCCATACCGACCGGAAACTGACCCCCGGCGTAGACCTCACCACGGGTTCCCTCGGACAGGGCGTCTCGACCGCCACCGGGGCCGCGCTCGGCAACAAAATCGACGGGCGTCAGAACCACGTCTTCTGCGTCATCGGCGACGGCGAGGCCGACGAGGGCCAGGTCTGGGAGGCCTTCCACTTCGCATACGCCCACAAACTCGACAACATCATCTATTTCATCGACAAGAATGGCTACCAGTTGGACGGCTCCACGCAGGACATTCTCGACCACGGCGACATTGCGAAAAAAGCCGCCGGATTCGGCCTCTATACGCAGGAAATCGACGGCCACGACGTGACCGCTATCTATGACGCCATTCAGAACGCCTACGCGAAAAAGGGCGTGCCGTCCTGTATCGTACTCGACACGATTAAGGGCAAGGGCGCGACGTTCGCCGAACCCAAGCACGAACATTCCTCACAGCCCAAAGAGGAACAGTGGCAGGAAGCGTTAGCCGCCGCCGAGAAGGCGTTCGCCGACGCCAAAAACGCCTGACGGGAAGGAGTAAGAGACATGAGCGTGAATTTGATTGGCAAGCACGAAAAAGACTCCCGCGCCGCCCGCGACGCCGTAGCCCTTACACTCGATTCCCTGATGGAGAAGGATTCCTCTATCTGCTACCTCGACTGTGACCTCATGGGCTGTATCAACACGAAGCGCCTGCAACAGCACTACCCCGACCGGGCGTTCCAGGCGGGTATCGCGGAGGGCAACGCCGCCGGAATCGCGGCGGGCCTCGCCGCCACCGGGAAGAAGGTATTCTTTCACTCGTTCGGTACTTTCTCCTCCCGCCGTTGCTACGACCAGATTTATATGTCCGCCGCCTACGCCGGCCTGCCCGTACACGTCCTCTGCTCCGACCCCGGCGTGACCGCCGCTTTCAACGGCGGCACGCATATGCCCCTTGAAGACGCCGCTATGTATATGTCCATCCCGGACGCCGTCGTGACCGACCCCTGCGACTACGAGCAACTCGCCTGTGTGACGTACCAGTTGCCGGGGATTACAAGCGGAATCACCATGACGCGTTTCCCGCGCAAGGACATTATCCGCGTCTACGGCGACGGTAGCCAGTTCCCGATTGGCAAGGGCGTCACGCTCCACGAGACCGACAAGGACGTAGTGACGATTATCGCGTCGGGGCTGATGGTCGACGAGGCGCTCAAAGCATGGGAGACCTTACAGGCCGAGGGCATTCCCGCGCGCGTGATTGACATGTTTACGTGGAAGCCCCTCGACACCGAATTAGTTATCAAGGCCGCGAAAGAGACGGGCGCGATAGTCACCGCCGAGAACCACAACGTCACTTGCGGACTGGGTTCGGTCGTGGCGAACTGCCTCGCGAAGAACTGCCCCACGCCGCAGGAATTTGTAGGCGTACAGGACTTGTTCGGGCAGGTCGGGCCGCAGGACTTCCTCATGGACGAATACGGCCTCCGGGCGGCGAATGTCGTCGAAGCCGTCAAGAAGGTACTTGCCCGCAAGTAAGCGACAGCTACAAAAACAGGGGCCGTCCCACACGGGGCGGCCCTCTCGTTATTGCGTCTCTGTGTCGGACGGCGACGGCTTGTCCTTTTTCGGTTGCTCGTCGGCGTCGGTATCGCTTTTCATCATCTGCGCGTTTACGTCCTTCACAAGCTCGTTGATTATCGCGAGTTTCGCCTTGTTTTTCTCGCTCGTGCCTTCCATTTCCCCGGCAATGCGCAACGCAAACGCAATATTTTGAGAGAGTACCAATTTATCATGATAGCTATTCATACTGGTTACGGTTTTGTTGTACATGGCGAAAAATACGGATGAAATAAATTCGGTAATGACCCCTGCAGCACATGTGATATAGGCGGGTGTTACAACTCCTTGAAACAACGCAACTATACCAATGCCAATTAATAACGCGCCTCCAAAAGCTATATATGACGTTATCCGAAATCCTTGCTTTGCCTGTTCTTGTGTCTGTTCATAATATCGGTCAAGATATTCATAACTGAGCTTGATAGAATTTTGAAAAAGGTCTTCTTGCGCTTTTTCTTGTGCATATGT
>CAMHBH010000104.1 GCA_946183175.1 uncultured Oscillibacter sp. | reverse complement strand
CGGAAACCGGCTCCGGGACGGCTTCCGGTTTTCCGGGCGGGGACTGTGCGGGAGAGGTTTTCGGCTTCTGCTTACGGCGTTTTTTCCCCATGAATTTCGCCTCCTGTCTGTCAGAGTGGGTACATTATAGCACGGAAACCGCCCCGGCACAACAGCCCCGCGCGAAATTACACGGTTGATTTTCCCGCCGCGCGGGTGTATGATGGGACGCAACGCTATGCAAGCCACGGGAGGTTACGCTCTATGACCATGGACGAACTGTTACAGGAACTGCTCCGGACGCAGAGGAAGGCCCTGCTCTACAGCCGAATCGCGCTGGCCCTGGCGCTGGTGATTCTGGTAGGTATCGCGTGCGCGGTGCCCTACGCGTTGCAGGGCGTGCGGACGGCCCGGAACTCCATACAGAAAATCGAGACGATTTCGGGCAGTGTCGACGCGCTGATTGGCACCACGCAGGCAAACGGGGTGTCCGTCGCCGAGACGCTCGAGAGGCTCAACAATCTGGACTACGCACAGCTCAACGAGGCCATGGAGAAGCTCAACGGCCTCGACCTCGGACAGCTCAACGACGCAATCAGCCGCCTGAACAACGTCGACTTCAACCGCCTGAATTCCGCGATGAGCTCGCTGGACAACGTCGACTTTGAGCGGCTCAACGAGGCAATCCACGACCTCGACAACCTCATGGAACCGCTCAACCGCTTTGTCCGGGCGCTGTCGCCCTCATAAAAACCGCGCCCGCCGTGTTTACGACGGGCGTCTTTGTGTCAGTCTCCGGCGTGGGTACGAAATTCGTCCCGGACAGTTTCCGCCATGCCGGAAATGTCGCCGTTGTGTCAGTCTCCGGCGTGGGCGCAGAACTCGTTCCAGATAATTTCCGCCGTGCCGGAAATGTCGCCGTTGTTGTCGACGGCGGCGTCGCGGAAGCGCCTGTAAAGGGGTTCGCGTTCCGCCCAGAGCTGTTCGGGCGGGGTACTCTGCGACAGGGGCCGCCCGTTCTTGGGCAGGCGCGACAGGTCGCGGAGAAGGTGGTAAATCCGCCCGTTCTGCTTCAGGGACGCGTAATTCCGCTCGTCCTTGACCACGCCGCCGCCCGTAATCAGGATTTTCCCGGTTTCCTGTCCGGCGTTGGCTGTCTCCTCGCGCTCTAAGGCCCGGAACGCGTCCTCCCCGTCCGAGGCGAATATCTCCGGGATACTCTTCCCGGCCCGCCGTACAATACGGGCGTCGATGTCGACGGCCTCCCGCCCGGTCAATTGCGCCAGCGCGTGTCCGACGACGCTCTTGCCACAGCCCGGCATGCCAATCAGTACGAGATTCGTCCTGTCCTGACGCAGGCAGGACAGCACATGAAATTGGGATTCCTCCGAAATCTCCGTCCCGAAGAACAGGCTCTCCGACGCCGCCGCCTGTGAGACCAGCATCGGCAGGCCGTCGGAACAGGGGATTCCCAGCGCTTCCGCCTGTAAAATAAGGGCCGTGCGGCGGGGGTTGTAAATCAGGTCGAGCACGCCGGAGAGCGCCGGGAAGACCGTCAAATCGAGCGGGGCGGCACCGTTACCGGGGTACATCCCGACGGGCGTGGCGTTTACGAGTATATCGGCGTCGGCGTGGCGGGCGAGGTTGTCGTAGCGGTTCTCCCCGTCGCGGGAGACCACGACCATTTCGCGCGGGCCTTCCCGGCGCACTTCCGCCTGTACGCTCAGGGACGCGCCGCCGCTCCCCAGAATCACGACCTTCTTTCCGCGAAAGGAGATTCCCGCCAGCCGCGCCATGTACCGGAACCCGGGCGCGTCCGTATTCCACGCGCGGAGTTTGCCGTCGGCCCCGCGCGCGAGCGTGTTCACACTCCCGATTTCGGCGGCGTACTCGTCCACCCAGTCGCAGTAGGGCAGTACGGCCTTCTTGTAGGGCATGGTGACATTCAGGCCGCCGATGTCCCCGCGCGACAGGAACGCCGGGAGCGCGTCGGGCTCCAGCTCTATGAGGCGGTACGTCGGACAGCCCAGCGCGTGGTGAATCGGCAGTGACCAACTGTGGCCCAGCGTGCGGCCAATGAGGCCGTAAAGTTTATTTTTCATACTTCCCCTTCCGCGCGGGAATCAGTTCCCGCCTACTTCCGCTTTCTTCTCCCGGCCTTCTTTGAGGAGCGCGCAGAGGGTTTCGGCGTCCTTTTCCTGGATGGCTTTGGAATACGCCTGTAACTGCTCTATGAGGGCGTCGATTTCCGGGGCAAGGTAGTCGGCGTTTTCGAGGAAAAGTTCCGTCCACATATGCTCGTCGAGGCGCGCGACGCGGGTCATGTCGCGGAAACTCCCGGCGGAAAAGCCCCGGCGTTTCCGCGCCTCCGGCAGTTTGACGTAGGAACTCGACACCACATGGGCCAGTTGCGAGGTATACGAAATAATGCGGTCGTGTTCGTCGGGGGTCGTGAAGCTCAGTCCGGCGAATCCGAGGTCGGTAAAGAAGTTTTTGAGGGTTTCGAGGTGGGAGGCGTCCGTGCGCTCGTCGGGCGTGAGAATCATGTACGAGTCGACGAACAAATCTTCCGAGGAGGCAGTAAAGCCGCTCCGCTCGCGTCCGGCCATAGGGTGTCCGCCGATGTACGTGAAGCCCCGCCGCCGCGCGATGGGCGCGATTTGCGCGCAGACGTTCCGCTTGACGCCGCACAGGTCCACCACGATGGTTTTCGAGGAAATCATGCGGTCGTGGCTCTCCACCCACTGCACGGCGTCCTTGGGCCGGATTGCCAGCAGAATCAGGTCGCACCACGGCAGATTGTGTTCGTTGAGCGCGCCGTCAATGGCCCCGCTCATGCGCGCCATGGTCATGACTTCCGCCTCGGCGTCGACGCCGTAGACGGTGTGCCCGGTACGGTCTTTCGCGCTCTTTGCCATGGAACCGCCGATTAGGCCCAGCCCTACAATACCGATTGTCATGCTTGCTTTCCTCCTGTCGCGAAAGCCCCGCAGCCGGACGGGCCGCGGGGCTGAACTACGCCTTTTCTCCGCGGATACCCCGCGGCGTTCTCCGGCTTTCACAGCGGAAACTTTCTGATATTTAGAACGCATAAAGCATATCACTTTAGAGGGAAAACAAAAAGCGGCAATCCGCACAAAAACAGGCCGGAATTTCAGAAAATTTTAGGCAAGACTGCCAGTCTTTTCCCGGCGGAGCGCGGGGAGGGGGAGCGTACGGCTGGCGGGACGACAGCCCGCAAAGAGCATGTCGGAGGCCTTGAGAATATAGTCGATGTCCACGTCGACGCCGGGGGCCGCCTCGGCGAGATACTGCGCGTGAAGCGTCTCCAACTCCTCCGGGAGCGCGGCGGACACTTCCGGGAGTAGGGCGCGGCGGGGGGCGTCCGACAGCCGCGCCGACAGCGCGAGGCGTAGCGCGGTTTCGTAGACGTGGTGTTCCCAGCCGACGCCCGGGAAGTGCGGGTTATGGGGCCATGTGAAGGCGTCGGCGACGTAGTGCGTCAATTTGCCCATGGTGTAGTAGTTCCAGAGGTTCCAGTGTGTACGGCGTTGCAGGCGGCGGATACGGCGGCGGATGTAGGCGCGGGAATTGCCGTATGTATGCCCGCCGAAGGGCTTGCTGTGAAGGGAGCCTTTCAGATAGCTGAAGGGGTTGCAATCGGGCTGGAAGGAGCCGAACAGGAACGCCAGCTCATAGCGGCGGGCCGGGAAGCCGTGTTCGCGGGAGAGCAGGGAGCGGGCCAGGAGTAAGTGACTTCTTTTCTGCACTGCAAGTACCTCGATTCTGACAGACTGCGCGACATTGTAGCACAGTACGCCGGGGCTTGCAAGCACAGATTCCGGGAATTTGCCGCTTTTACGGCAGAATTGGGGCAATTTTCCAACTTCGCAACTGTATGAGCGCGTAATTTGCCCCTCTTGCGCTTTGTGACACCTCCCGCACGGCGAGGGAGGAACAAAGCCTCCCCCGCGTCAACGGGGGAGGGCCCGGAGGGGCATTATTCGTCGTGCTTGCGGAGGTCTACGGCGTCGGCGACTTCCGGCGTCTCCGGAACGCTTCCGGCGTCCGGTACTCCCGTAGTGTCCGGCGTCTCCAGAACGCTTCCGGCGTCCGGTACTCCCGTAGCTTCCGGCGTTTCCGGAACGCTTTCCGTAGTGTCCGGCGTGACGCTTCCGGTATCCGGCACCTCGGCGGGGGCCTCGGATTCCGTCGTATCGGCGGGGGCCTCGACCTTCTCGGAAATCATGTGGACTTTCCGCGCGGGGGCCTCGATTTCCTCCGGCTGCGACGGGCGGAAACCGTCCTGTTTCGTGGAGGCATACGGATTCTCTACGAGCGCCGGGTCGCGGCCCTCGATAATCGCCACCATTTCCGCGCCGGTAATCGTCTCCTTTTCCAGCAGATAGGTTACGACTTTGTCCATGTCGTCGCGGTTCTCGCGGATGGTCTCGACGGCGGTACGGTAGCACTTGTCCAGAATCTGCTTGACGGCCTCGTCCATACGCGCGGCGGTATCCTGCGCGCAGTCCATGCCGTAGCCGCCGTCAAGGTACTGCGTCCGCCGCGACGCCAGCGCCATCATGCCAAATTCCTCGCTCATGCCGAACATGGCAACCATATTCCGCGCGACGTTCGTCGCCTCCTGGATGTCCTGCGACGCCCCGTTCGTCATGGTGTTCATGACGACTTCCTCCGCCGCGCGGCCCCCCATTGACACCGTGATTTTCGCCATAAGTTCCTCGCGGGTGCGTAACTCCGTCTTGTCCTCCTCGGGCATGAGGAGCGTATAGCCCAAACTGCCCTGCGTGTGCGGAACAATCGTGATTTTCTGCACGGGTTCCGTATTCTTCTGACGGTACGCGACCATCGCGTGCCCGACTTCGTGGTAGGCCACGAGTTTCTTTTCAAACTCGGTCAGTACGCTACCCTTCTTTTCGGTTCCGGCGATAACGAGCTCAAAGGCGGCTAACAAGTCCTCCTGCGTGACAAGTTTCCGGCCTTTCCGGACGGCCCGCAGCGCGGCCTCGTTGACGAGGTTCGCCAAATCCGCGCCGACTGTCCCGGCAGTCGCAAGCGCGACTTTTTTCAAGTCCACGTCCTCCGCGAGTTTGATGTTGCGCGTGTGGACTTCCAGTGTCGCGATACGCCCGGCGAGGTTCGGACGGTCGATGGTAATCCGGCGGTCAAAGCGCCCCGGACGCAGTAAGGCTTGGTCGAGGACTTCCGGCCTGTTCGTGGCGGCGAGTAAGATTACGCCTTTCGTCGGGTCGAAGCCGTCCATTTCCGCGAGGAGCTGGTTTAACGTCTGTTCGCGCTCGTCGTTGCCGCCCATGCGGTTGTCGCGCGACTTGCCGATGGTGTCGATTTCGTCGATGAACACGATACAGGGCGCGACTTTGCTTGCCTCTTTGAACAGGTCGCGCACACGGCTGGCACCGACGCCCACGAACATTTCGACGAAGTCGGAGCCGGAAATCGAGAAGAACGGCACGCCGGCCTCCCCCGCGACGGCTTTCGCAAGCAAAGTTTTACCAGTGCCCGGAGGCCCGACGAGTAAGGCGCCCTTGGGGAGTTTCGCGCCGATTTCGGTATACTTGCCCGGGTTGTGGAGGAAGTCGATGATTTCGGTCACAGATTCCTTGGCCTCGTCCTGTCCGGCGACGTCGCGGAACGTCACGCCCGTGGAGCGCTCCATGTAGACTTTCGCGTTGGACTTGCCCACGCCGCCGATACCGCCGATTCCCCCGAAGCCGCCCCGCGACGCCATCCAGTTCATGAACAGCGACATACTCAGCAGTACCACGATGAACGGGAGAAGGTTGATAAAGAATACCAGAACGGGGCTCATGGGCGGCTGGTAGTCCTCGTTGATTCGGATATCCCCGCCGCACTCCCGCAAAAACGCGACGGTCGCGTCGTTGCTCTCGACCTGTACGGTGAACAGCCTTAGACTTGCGTGCAGTTCGTGCCCGTTGGGCCCGGTAAAGGCGTAACTTGGGTTGCCGTCCTCGTCGGTCTCCTTGGTGTAGGCGGTCTCGTCGCTCTGGTACACGTAGCCGTCGACGGGGACAATCAGCAGGATATTTTCCTCGTTATCGAAGTCGACGGACTGCACGTCCCCGGCCTCGGCCATGCGCAGGAAGTCGCTGTACTCGACCTCCAGCGACGAGGCCCGCCGCGAGGAGTTGGTCATATAGGACGTGCCGTAGTTGAACAGCACCGAAATGACGACCGCAATCATGACGAGCTGGGCCACGCTCCGGTAGTTCTGATTCTTGTTATTATTGTTTCCGGGGCCTCCTCCGCCCCGGCTGTTCCGGTTGTCCATGCGAGGTCTCCTTTCCAAAAGGTGGTGAATCGGGGAGAGTATAGCACAATTCGGGCGCGCTGACAAGCGGCGCTTTCCCGATTTCATGAAGTTTCTGTAAATTCCGCTTTTCTATGTTTGCCAGATGTGGTATAGTAGTGTATAATAGCGCGTCAGAGCCGTGGACACGGCACAAAAAAGGTATGGTGAGGGTTAGCATGGACGAACGAAGGAAAGTCCCGTCCGCGCCGGACGGGTTGATGGAGGGCCGGAACGCGGTCACGGAGGCCCTGCGGGCGGGGGTGCCCGTCGATAAGGTGTGGCTGTTGCGCGGGGAGGACAGCGGACCGTTACGGCGTATCGCGGCGCTCGCGAGAGAGGCGGGGGCCGTGGTCGTGGAGGCCGACCGTCGCAAACTCGACGCCATGAGCGTCACGGGGGCCCATCAGGGGGTCGTCGCCCTGACGGCGGCGGCGAAGTACGCGGAGGTCTCCGATTTGCTACAGTTGGCGGAGAACCGAGGGGAAAAGCCGCTTCTTGTGGTATGCGACGAAATCTCCGACCCGCACAACCTGGGCGCGATTATCCGGAGCGCGGAGTGCGCCGGGGCGCACGGGGTGATTATCCCGAAGCGCCGGAGCGCGGGCGTGACGGCAGTCGTGGCGAAGGCGTCGGCGGGGGCGGTGTCACATTTACCGGTCGCGCGGGTGCCGAACATCCCCGCACTGCTGAAGGACTTGAAAAAGCGGGGGCTGTGGATTTACGGCGCGGACGCGTCGGGGGCGGCGACGCTGTACGAGACCGACTGGACGGGCCCGGCGGCGCTGGTGATTGGCAGTGAAGGCGCGGGCATGACGCGTCTGGCGGCGGAACAGTGCGATTTCCTGGTCAGGATTCCCATGAAGGGGCATATCAATTCTCTGAACGCGTCGACGGCGTGCGCGGTACTCCTCTACGAGGCATTGCGACAGCGCGACGGCGCGTCGAAAGGGGAGGCATGATGTCAGTCAAGAGTAAGCGCAGGGCGCACAGGCGCGAACAGGAGAAGGCCGCGAAAACGGGCCGTAAGCCGAAGCAGGCCGAGGAGGACTACAGCCTCAACGCGATACTGGCGGATTTCCGGGCCAACAAGGAACTCGAACAGGCGGCGGAAGGGATACGGCCCGTAAAAGACGCCGACATGGATTTCGAGGGCATTCCGGCCCCGGGGGAGGCAGTCGAGCCGGAAGAGGCGATAGAGGAAGCGCCGCCGGAGGAGGAATACGAAATCCCGGCGCGTCTGTCGTACCTGTTCGCGATGGACAATAAGACGGAAAGTCCGTCCGGCACGGGGAGGGCGGCGGAAGTCACGGAAACGCCGGACTACTCGTCGGAGACATTCGACACGGGCAAAGAGGCCGAACGCCTTTTCGCGGCGGAAGTCACGGAGACGCCGGAAGCCCCGCC
>CAMHBH010000103.1 GCA_946183175.1 uncultured Oscillibacter sp. | reverse complement strand
CAACTTTTCATGGTTGCGGAGGGGAGACTTGAACTCCCGACCTCCGGGTTATGAGCCCGACGAGCTACCAACTGCTCTACTCCGCGATATGAATCAGGTGGTGTCGGTGACCGGACTCGAACCGGTACAGTATCTCTACCGGAAGATTTTAAGTCTTCTGTGTCTACCATTCCACCACACCGACATTCTGCGTGTTATTTTACCACAGAAAGCGGAAAAGTCAAGACCCAATTTTCGCCTCCCGGGACGTGCGGGAGGCGAAAAGCGCGCCGGGACAACAGGGAGTACCCGTAGAATACGACGCGGACAGCGCTCAAAGTCCGAAGGCGTCCATAAAGTTGACGAGGAGTTGTACGGACTGGGCGCGGGTGGCGTAGGCGTCGGGCATAAGGAAGCTGTCCTTGCCGTGGAGGATACCGGAGCCGACGGCCCATTTGACGGCGGGCACCGCCCACGCATTTACTACCATGTCGGCGTCTTGAAACCCGCTGATGTCGGCGGTTTGGGCGGCGGAGGTGTCGAAGCCCTGCCAGAGCGCGTAGCGATAGAGCATGGCGGCAATCTGCTTGCGCGTGATGGGTACGTCGGCGCAAAACTCCCCGGCGACACCGTTGACGATACGGGAATCGGCGGCCCAGCGGGCGGCGGGGGAGTACCATACATCGTGGGCGGGGAGGTCGGGGAAGGAGGCGTCGCCGTCTATGACGGCGTTGCCGTCGGCGCAGAGGCGCAGACGGGAGAGCATGACGACGAACATGGCGCGGGTGAGGGGGCGGTTCGGGGAAAAGGTACCGGGGGCGGTGCCGTCGGTGAGGCCGCGGAGTACGGCCTGCTGTACGGCGTCGTGACACCACATGGTGTCGGGCACGTCGGAGAAGGCGAGGGGGGCGAGGGGAATTTCGGAGAGGCCCCCGGCGAAGAGGTCGGCGGCGTACAAGGTACTGTCGCGGACGAGTAAGCCGCGGGGCATGGCGGGGGAATCGTCGCGGGAGAGGGTATCGACGCGCGCGCCGCGCACGACGCGGAGGGCGGAATTGACGGTATCGGCGACGTAGAGGGCGCCGTCGGGGGCGGCGGCGAGGCCCTGCGGGTGGTCGAATTTCGCGGACAGCGCGGGGCCGTCCACGAAGCCGCCGTAGTATTCGCCGGGGTCCTCGGCGCTCTCGGAGGTGCCCGCGACGACTTCCGTTTGTGCGTCGGTGACGCGTAGAATACGGCTGCGCCCGGTCTCGGCGACGTAGAGCGCGCCGTCGTGCCAGCAAAGGCCGGTAGGGGCGTCGAGGCCGCGAATCCACGTCGAGACTTTGCCGCTTTCGGAAACGCGCCGGATTGCGTTGTTGCCGGTGTCGGCGACGTAGAGGTACCCGTCACTGCCGACGGCAAGCCCGGTCGGGTTACGGAATGCGGCGGCGGTTCCGGTTTTGTCGGACATGCCCGGTTTGCCGGAGCCGCAGAGGGTCGAGACGGCGTCGGCGGTGACGTAGCGGAGGACATGGGAGGCGGTGTCGGATACGGCGAAGCCGTCGCGCCAGGGTACGACGGCCCAGGGTTCGGCGAACAGCGCGGTTTGGGGGGAGCCGTCGCGGTAGCCGCCGAGGGGTTCGCCGGATAAGCCGGGGGGAGTTTCGGCCCCGGCGTACAGGGAGACGGTATCGCCGTCCACGCGCCAGAGGACTTTGTGGAAGGTATCGGAGACGAGCAAAGCGCCGTCGGGCATGGGGGCGAGGCCGGAGGCATTCGCGCTGGAATAGTCAGCGGGGGAGAGCGCCGAGGCCGACGCGCAGAGTACGGCACAGAGTGCGAGGGCGAGAATCAGTCGTTTCATGCCCGGTTTCCTCCTGTTGTTTCCGGTTTGGGGGATTGCCGCCGCCGCGCGACGGAAGAGGCGTTGTTACGTAATCGCGCGAAGGAAGAGGCGTCGTTACTCCGCTTTGAGGGGCCATAGCCCCTCCGCGAAGAGGTGTTGTTACTATGCGTGCGAAAGAAGAAGCGTTGTTACTCCGCTTTGAGGGCGTCTAAAGTGAGGATTTCAAAGCCGTCGGCCTTGCCCTTGAGCTTGATGGACGCGCCGAGGGAAGTCACGGTAGCGCGGTCGCCGAGGGCGTCGGCGACGGCCCGCGAAATGAGAATCTTCCCGCCGGGGGCGTTGGCCTCCAGACGCGCGGCGGTGTTGACGGTGTCGCCGATAGCGGTGTAGTCCATGCGTTTGGGCGCGCCGATATTGCCCACGACGGCGGGGCCGACGTGTACGCCCACGCCGAAGGACACGCTCCGCCCGAAACGCGCCTGTAATTCGTCGCCGAGGGCTTTGGAGCCCTCTACCATGTCCATCGCGGCGAGGCAGGCGGAATAAACGGGGTCATTTTGGGGAAGCGGGGCGTTCCAGAAGGCCATTGTACAGTCGCCGACGAACTTGTCAAGGGTGCCGTGGCAGCGCATGATACACTCCGTGGTGAGCGTCAAATAGCGGTTGATGATTTCGACGACGGTCGGGGGGTCCAGGGCCTCGCTCATGGTGGTGAAACCGCGGATGTCGACGAACAGCACGGCGATTTCGCGCAGAGTGCCGCCCAATTCCGACGCCGCGCCGCCCTTGTCAAGCAGTTCCTTGAGTACGGCGGGGTCGACATAGCGCCCGAAGGTATCGGTGACGCGGCGGCGTTCGCGCTGTGCGTGTACGTAGTTCGTAATGACGGAGAGGATAAACAGGACGGTAATCAACAGGGGCGTCCAGAGTACATGTAAAATCAGGGCGGCGCGTTCGTAGAGGACGGCGCAGAGGGCGACCCAGCCGCCGCTTGTAAGAATCCAGACGGGGACGGCGGCGCGGACGCGGCGGTCGTAGAAGAAGGCCTGGACGAAGGCGCAGGCGGCGAAGAGGAGGAGAATTTGCGTGGAGGAGGAGACGGTACGGGGGAAGAAGCCGCGCCGGAAGGCCTCAATCATATTGGCCTGTATTTCGACGCCGTACATATTGGCGGAGCGGTCGGCGGAAGTGGGGTAGCTGTCGAGGAGGCCGGGGGCGAAGGGGCCGACGAGGACGATTTTCCCGGCGAAGGTGTCGGGGGAGAGGGAGCCTTCCAGGAGTTCGGCGACGGAAAATTCCTCAAAGCAGACGCCGTTGCCGTCGGGGTGGGCGGGGAAGGGGAGGTAGAAAAAGCCGTCGGGAGTATCGGGGGGCGGGTTGGGGGTTTCGGCCCAGAGTTCGTAGACAGTACGGGCGAAGGAGGCGATACGGCGCGGGGTTGCGTCGTCGGTATAGGCGGCGGGGATGTCGAGCCAGAGGATACCGCGCCGGATGACGCCGTCACGGTCGGCCATTGCGTTAATGTGGCCCGTACTGGTGACGGCGGCGAGCGCGGGGAACGGTGTCTCCCAGCCGAGCACGGCGCGGTCGTCCATGTAGAATCCGGCGTCGCCGACGACGAGCTGACTTCCGAACGTGGCGCTTGACGCTACGACGACGTTTCCGGCGTCGCGGGCGGCGTCGACGAGGTACGCGTCGGCGGCGGGGTCGTTGCCGTCGCCGGTAAAGAGTACGTCGATACCGATGACGGCGGGGCGGGTTTGGGGGTCGGCGTTGAGGGTAGAGATTACGTCGGCGAGCACGTCGCGGGGCCAGGGCCAGGGGCCGAGGGTATTCAAGGCGTAGTCGTCGATACCGAGTATGACAATTTGGCCGTCGGTGGCGGTTTCGGACAGCGACTGGTAGAGGGCGTCGGAGACGAAGTAATCGGGGGAATCGAGCCAGCCGAGGGCGGCGGCGGCGCACAGGGCGACGGGTACGAGTAAGGCCGACGCCAGACGCTTACAAAGTTCGGGTATTTTCATAGGCGTATCAATTCCAGAAGGGGAAGGCGTCGCCGTCGAAGCGGAAGGCGTAGAAGGCGGACGCGGAATCTTTGGTGACCATGAGGCCCTTACGGGCGAGGTCGTAGCAGTCGCGGACGGTTTCGAGGCTTTGGGCGGCGGGGAAGGCCGACGCGCCGTCTACGAGTTCCATGGAGACGGCGACGCGGCGGGGTAAAATTTTCGTCTCCCACTCCTCAAAGCGCGGCAGGCGCGAGAGGAACGACGGGAGTAGAATGACGTTGTTTTCGTCGGGGGTGAAGGACAGGGAGAGGGAATCGCCGTAGGAATCGCGCAGGGAGGCGGGGACGGCGACGGTGACGGAGAGACGGCGTAAGAATTGGGAATCGGGCGGGGAATCGTCGGTTTCCGAGACTTCCACGGTCATATTGTGGGTGACGCGGAGGGAAGCGGCGTTGAAGTGCTTACCGTCGACGCGGAGGTGGAACGGGACGGAAAGCCGGGTATTGTTTTGGGTATCGGGGCGGGAGAGGCACAAGTAGAGTTCGACACCGCGCGGGAGTTCGATTTCCCGGGTACCGGAGACTTGCAGAAGTCCGTCTTGCGACAGGTCATAGAGAATCGTCAAAAGGTCGCCGTCCGGGATGCGGAATGTCACGGCATAGGCGTCGGGTACGTCGGGCCCGTCGGGTATATCTGGGTTGTCGGGGTTGTCCGGGACTTGCGGCGTGTCGGGGGTATCGGGGACTTGCGGCGTGTCGGGGTTGTCCGGGACTTGCGGCGTGTCGGGGGTGTCCGGGACTTCCGGCGTGTCGGGGGTATCGGGGACTTGCGGCGTGTCGGGGGTGTCGGGGACTTCCGGCGTATCGGGGTTATCCGGGACATCCGGCGTGTCGGGGGTGTCGGGGACATCCGGCGTGTCGGGGGTGTCGGGGACTTGCGGCGTGTCGGGGGTATCCGGGACTTGCGGCGTGTCGGGTGTGTCCGGGACTTCCGGCGTGTCGGGCGTGGGCGTAACGGGTGTAACGGGGACTGGCGGCGTGTAGGCGGAAGTCCCGCCGCCGGAACTGCGGCTGCGGTTCGACGAACCGCGCCCGGAATTGGTATTGCTATTCGATTTCGCGGGCGTCTCGGCGGCCTGACGCGCCTCTAATGCCGTCTGCGCGGCCTGTTCGGCCTCCCGTTCCTCCGCGATTCGGGCGTCGAGGGTGTCGAGGAGTTTGGACACGTCGACGGACGGCGCGTCGCGTTGAACCTGTGCGAGCAATTCGGGATTGTCGCGCATTTCGCGGGCGACGAGCGTCGGGACATCGGCGGCGGTGATTGCGGCGGGTTTGGCGTCGGCGCGGGCGAGCTGTCCACTGGAGAGCGTCGCGGCGGGGCCGCCGCCCGGACGCGTCAGAATGACGGAGCCGTGCATAAGTCCGGTTTCGCCGGGCTTGACCCAGCCGAAGGAGCCCCGGACGCCCGTTACCATGGTAGAAGTACGTACATTGAGGCTTTCGTCGGTTTTGAGCGGGGCCGTGACGTTGAAAAAGAGTTCCCCGGCGCTGACGGAGATTTCCAGTTGTTTCCCGGCCTGTTTGACCTGTACTTTGCCGGAGGGGCCGAGCTTGACGGCCTTGGAGCTGTCGAGGCTGATATAGGCCTCGCTGGCGGCGGCGGTCGAGAGGGAGTAGCCGTTGTAGAGGCGCATACCGTCGCGGACGGTCTGCGCGACGCCGCTGGCGTTCTTGACAGTGACAGTGCCCGTCACGGCCTCCAATTTCATGGTTGTGGCGGCGGCGGTGTCGGCGAGGGCGGATTCCGCCGCGCAGAGCAGGAGTAACAGCACCAGCGCCGCGGACGCAAGGCGTTGTTTCATTGGTACATCCCCTTTCGATATTACAGAATCGTCTCCCACGCGCCGCTGTCCTCGAAGAGCGCGAGGATATCGGCGTCAATTTCGCCGTCCTCGGCCATATCGTGGAGGATTCCGAACGTTTTGCCGATGGATATGGCGGGCTTATAGGGGCGGTCTTTTGCGGTGAGGGCCTCGAATACGTCCAGAATCGTGAGGAGGCGCACTTCCGGGGGGATATCCTTGGCGGTGAGGTGGTTCGGATACCCTTTGCCGTTGAGGAGTTCGTGGTGCGCGGCGGCCCACTCGGGGACGTGCGCGAACATGCGCGGGAACGATACGTGGCTGAGAATCCGCCCGGTGACGACGGCGTGACTTTGCATGACGGCGCGCTCTTCCGGCGTCAAGGTGCCCTTGCGAATAAGCAGACAGCGCCGCTCGGGGCCTGTAATCCAGCGCTGTTTCTCGCCGTGCTCGTCGACGAAGGTCAGGCGCGAAAGGGCGTTGATTTCCTTCACGTCGTCGTCGGAGAGGAATGGCGCGCCGTCGACGCGGTTGACGAACGAAAGGCGTCCCATGCGTTCCTGATTGCGTTTCGACAGTTCCTCGTCGCTGATACGCCCCTCCAACGCCGCGATTTTGTCGAGGAGGCCGATAAGCCGGAAGCGTTCCTGTAAGGGGGGCATGAGGTCTCCGAGACGCGTTTTCTTGTCCATGACTTCCAGCGGCACGGCGAGTTTGCCCACGTCGTGGAGCCATACGCTCATGAGGAAGGCGCGGCGCTTGTCGGGGTCGAACTTCCACGGGTGGTCGGTGGCGTCGAGCCAGTCGAGGAACGCTTCCCCGCAGTGAACCATATTTCGCGTATGGTTGGCGTTGTAGTGGGAGCGCTCGTCGATGGCGGTGGAAAGCGTCTCGACGAGGGAATCGAGGAGCCTGTTAATCTGCTCATTGTAGAGCATATTCGTTGCGGTGATGGCGGCCTGTGAGGTGACGGCGCGAATCATGAGCTCAATGTCGGGGTCGAAGGGCACGACTTCCCCGTGAGCGTCCAGGGCGTTGATAAGCTGTGTCACGCCGATGAGACGCCCCTTGTCGTCGCTCATGGGCACGACGAGCATGCTTTGGGTACGGTAGCCGGTCATGGCGTCGTAGCGGAGGGAGCCCGTAAAGTCGAAATGGGTGTCGGCGCGCACGTCGGCGACGTTGATGGGCTGTTGGTGGAGGGCGACCCAGGAGCAGACGTATTTGGGGTCGAGGGGCGCGGGGGGCAGGGTAATCGGGGCGTCGTGTCCGCCCTGACGGATACCCATAGAGCGCGTGACCATACGGCAGAAGTGCAAACCGTCGTCTTCGAGCAGGTAGAGCGTCCCGGCGTCGCAGTTGGAGAGGTCCATAGCGGTGTCGAGGATACTGGACAGCAATGCTTCCCGGTCGTGTTCGGAGGTCAGCGCGAGGCACATTTTGAGGAATCGTTCCATGTCGGCGGCGGTCATAGCAGAATCGTCTCCCCCTCCCGTGCGAACGGTACCCCGATTTCGTCCGAGGCGGCGTCGAGGGCGGCGTCGGAGTGGAACGGGTCGTGGTGTACAATACGGGCCTGTTTGGCGCGGCAGTCGCGCGCGAATTGTGCGGCGTCGCGCCAGGAATTGTGTCCGAATGCGGCGCGTGCGGGCCACTCGTCGTCGCTGTACTGTCCGTCGCAGAGGAGTAAGGAGCAGTCGCGGGCGAAGTCGAGGGCGGCGGGGCGGAGCGCGGGGGTCAGCGTACAGTCGGTGATGAGAACGACGCTTTTGCCGCCGGATTCGAGGCGGAGTAAGGAAACGCCGTCGGGGTGTACGCCGTCGATGGAGGCCACGCGGATGACGCCGGAATCGGGTGTCGCGGCGTCGCGGGGGGCTTGGGCGGGACGGGTTCCGGGTCTGTCGTCCGGGTGTCTGTCGGCGTACAGGCACAGCTCCGGGGGGAGGTCGTGGAAACGGAGGTCGGCGGGGAATTTGTCGGGGCCGACGGGCCAGAGGGGCGGCGAGAGGAAGCGCCGTACTTGTGATTCGGCGTCGAGGCCGTGTCGTGGGGCGGCGTAGATGTCGAGGCGCAGGCCGGGGCGCATGACGAGGGGCGAGAGCGGCAGGCCGAGCAAATGGTCTATGTGGGTATGCGTAAGGATGAGGGGCAGTACGGGGGTACTGAGCAGGTCGGGG
>CAMHBH010000102.1 GCA_946183175.1 uncultured Oscillibacter sp. | reverse complement strand
CTACGGCGGGGCGCTGAAGCAGTTGTCGATTGGCTGTGCCTCCCGCGCCGGGAAGGCCCTCATCCACTCCGGCGGGGCCTCCAATGACAACATCGAGGCCTGGAAAGTACACGCCGAACAGGACGCCTTCTGTGAGGCTATGGCAGACGCCGCGTCGACGGTCGTGGAACATTTCAAGGGCAAAATCGCCTTTATCAACGTCATGAAAAACCTGTCTGTCGACTGCGACTGCTGCGCCGTGGCGGAAGACCCGTGCATGAAGGATATCGGCATTCTGGCGTCCCTCGACCCGGTGGCCATCGACCAGGCCTGTATCGACCTGGTTTACGCCGCCAAGGACGACCCCGGACAGGCGCACTTCCTCGAACGCGTCGAATCCCGACACGGCGTCCACACCATCGAGGCCGCCGCCGAACTGGGCTTCGGCTCCCGCGAGTATGAACTTGTCACGCTGTGAGCTGTCCGACGCGCCGAACCTCCAAGGAGAAACCCAATCCATGAAGCAACGTTCCAACCCCGAGACCGTCCCGGCGGAGTGCGTCAAGGAGTGGAGAGGCTTTTTCAACGACCAGATTCTCAAAAAGGCCTCCCAATTCCTGACCATGCACCAGTACGAGGACTTCGACTGTACGGACAGAGAGGCCCACGCCATCATCGGACAGGGCCATAACATGGGGCGCGCGCTGATTCGCAACGCCCCGGCGTCCTGTTCCGACGACTGGGACCCGAAATATTTTTCGTGCAGTTGTCTGGCGGAACGCTACCGCTATTCCGGCCCGGGCGAACGCGTGACGCTCTGCGTCCACGAGGCCGCGCTCCTCATGCTCTGGGAGCGCAAGCGCGGCCCGTGGCGCTTCCGCGAGACCTCCGAGGAATCCCTTCTCCGACAGCGCCGGGAAGAACGGAAGCAGGAACTCAAACAGGAACGTCTCCGGCGAAAACAGCAACGGGAAGCCGAGGGCGGTATCCGCGTGGATGTCGCGCCGTTCTTCCCGCGCCCGGAGGCCTCCGGCCCGGCGGCGTACTTCCAGGTACGCCGGGCCATGGAGGGGCGTACCGCGAGCCTGTACGCCCTCAACCGCGCCAAGGCCATACTCCGCGAGGGCACCGTCGACATGTCGCCGCCCGAAATCGCCTACACCCACGCCGGACGCCAGGCGCTATTTGCCGCCGCGCGGGTGTCCGACGCCCTCGACGACTGCGCCGCCGAAGTCGAACTCTCCGCCGACAAGCTCATCGGGCATACCTGCGACTGCCACGCCTACACCGACGACGACCTGTGCGAACACGAACTCGCCTTACTGGTACGCGTGCGGGAGTACGTCGACCGGGAGAACCCCGGCGACGCCACCGACCGTACCGCCGAGCGCTTCTTCCTCGAAATGGACGCCGCGCAGTCCGCCCCCGACGCCGCCGACAGCGCCGCCCCCGATACCCTCAAGGCCCCCGTCCTGACGCTCCTGCCCCGTGTCGTACTCGAATGGGGCACGGCGCGCCTGTCTTTCAAAATCGGCCTCAACGGCAGATTCATCATTCTGAAAAACCTCCGCGAACTCTCCGAGGCCGTGGAACAGGAACGGAAACTCCTGTTCAGTAAGACCGTCCGCGCCGACTTCGCCTCCATGACCTTCACCGAGGACAGCCGCCGCTGGTTCGACTTCATCCGGCGCAGAATCAGCGAGGCCGACTTGCTCCGAGACCGCATCCGCGCCTATAGCTACTTCGACGAGCCCGCCGAAATCCGCACACTCCAGCAGGAGACGCTCAAAGGCGCGGCCCTCGACCGCTTCTACGAGACCGCCGACGGCGCGGAGTGCGAATTCCTCGACCGCAACCGGAAATTCTCCGGCATGATTCGCGTAGGCCACGCCGATTTCAAGCTCCGCCTGACCTCGCGGCGTATCGCCGACGCGAACGGGGCCTTTCTGGGCATTGAAGTCACGGGCGCGCTCCCCGCGACGATTCAGGGCAGTAACGACCTCTACGTGCTCAACGAGCGCTATCTAAGCAAGCTCAGCCGGGAGGAGAATCAAGCCTTACAGCCCTTCCGCACCGCCGCCGGGAGTTCGGAACAAATCCGCTTCCTCGTGGGAAAGAACCGCCTCGCGGAGTTCTATTACCGTATCGCGCCGCGCCTGCTCGAATCGCCCTACGTGGAGTTCGTCGACAACTGCGCCCAGGAGGCCGAAACCGTACTGCCCCCCGAACCCGTCTTCCTGTTCCGCATTGACCTGGAAGGCGACTGCTTTCTGGAAGAGTTCGTTTCCTACGGCGACGCGGAACTCGTACAACTCCCCCGCCGCCCGTCCGGCCCCGTGGGCTATTCCGACAGCGCACAGGAAACGCGCGTCGAAAAAGCCATACGCCGCTATTTCCCGCGCTTCGACCCCGTGACATCCACCTACCGCAACGACGCCAACGAGGACGAACTTTATCGCATTCTCACGGAGGGCGTCCCGGAACTCTCCCGCTACGGGGAGGTGCAGGGAAGCAACGCCTTCCGGAAATGTACGATTCGCTCCGTGCCGCAGATTCACGTAGGCGTATCCGTGGAGAGCGGCTTACTTGATATCTCGATTCTCTCCAAAGACATCTCCTCGCAGGAACTCTTGGAAGTCCTCCAGAGCTACCGTCGCAAAAAGACGTTCCACCGCCTCAAAAACGGCGACTTCCTCACGCTCTCCGGCGACGACCAGTTACCGTCCCTTGACGCCCTCACGTATGACCTGAACCTCTCCGCCGAGGAAATCATACAGGGGCACATCGAACTCCCGCTTTTCCGCGCGCTCTACCTCGACACCATGCTGGAAAAGCACCACGAACTCGCCGCCGACCGTGACAGAACCTATCGCGCGCTTATCCGCGACTTCCGCACCATCCGCGACGCCGACTACGAAGTGCCCGCCGCCCAGGCCGACACGCTCCGGCCCTACCAAGTCTACGGCTACAAGTGGCTCCGCACGCTCGCCGCCGCCGGATTCGGCGGGATTCTCGCCGACGAAATGGGCCTCGGAAAAACCCTACAGGCCATTACCTTCCTACAGGCCCTGAAAGAATCGGGCGACCCCGGCCCCGCGCTCGTGGTCTGTCCGGCCTCCCTGGTCTACAACTGGCAGGAGGAGTTCCAGCACTTCGCGCCGTCCATGTCCGTACTCCCGGTGGCGGGCAACGCCACGGCCCGGAAAGCCGTCCTGGAAGACGCCCGGAACGGTACCACGCATTTCGACGCCTATATTACCAGCTACGACCTGCTCCGGCAGGACATCGCTTCGTATTCGCAACTCCGCTTCTCCGTCATGATTCTCGACGAGGCGCAGTATATCAAGAACCAGAAAGCCGGCATGACGAAAGCCGTCAAAATCGTACAGGCCCGCACGCGTCTGGCCCTGACCGGGACGCCCATCGAAAACCGCCTCGCCGAACTGTGGAGTATCTTCGATTTCCTCATGCCCGGCTTCCTCTACGCCTACCCGGAGTTCCTCCGCCGCTTCGAGACGCCCATCACGAAAAACCACGAAACCGAACCCGCAGAGCGTCTCAAACGCGTCACAGCGCCCTTTATCTTACGCCGCCTGAAATCCGACGTATTAAAGGACTTGCCGCCCAAGCTGGAGGAAATCCGCTACTCCCGCTTCGAGGACGAACAGCGCAAGCTCTACGACGGGCAGGTAGTGCGCATGAAGCGCATGATTGCGGGTTCCGGACAGTCCGGGGAAGACCGGATACGGATTTTCGCCGAGTTGATGAGGATTCGCCAAATCTGCTGCGACCCGGCGCTGATTTTCGAGGACTACCACGGCGGGAGCGCCAAACGCGCCGCCTGTCTGGAACTGATACAAAGCGCTATGGGCGGCGGACACAAGATGTTGATTTTCTCGCAGTTCGCCTCCATGCTGGCCCTGTTAGAAGAAGACTTGCGCAAGGAGAAAATCCCCTGTTACAAGATTATCGGCGCGACGCCTAAAGAGGAACGCTTGCGGCTAGTCCGGGCGTTCAACGAGGACGAGACCCCGGTCTTTCTGATTTCGCTGAAAGCGGGCGGCACCGGCCTGAACCTGACGGGCGCGGACGTGGTCATACATTACGACCCGTGGTGGAATCTGGCGGCGCAGAATCAGGCCACCGACCGCGCGCACAGAATCGGGCAGAAAAACCAGGTGACGGTCTACAGGATGATAGCCAAGGGGACGATTGAGGAAAAAATACTCTCCATGCAGGAGGCCAAGAAGGACCTCGCCGACGCGATACTCTCCGGGGAGCGCGAATCGCTCTTCAGCCTCTCGAATGAAGAGTTAATGGACTTGTTATAGTTAGCCAACTTGACTGAAAGCAAATAACATTGTATACTATAGTAATCCTACTTAAGAATAGGCATCAATAGCCGCTTTCGGAGCCTTCCCAAAGGAATCATACTTGCGAATATTCTTTGGATTTTAGTTAGAAAATGGGGCTACGGTGGATGTGAAGTATGGAAAGTCTATAAAAATGTCGATTTTCTAACAAAAAGCGGGAAATCAGGCTGAATAAGGCTTTAATATTTATAGCCCGCAGTCAAGTAGGATGACTATAAACTGACGTTTTCCGCAAGTTGTGGAAAACGTCATTAAAGCGCCACGGGACGGTGTCCCATGGCGCGCTTTTCGTGTCAGACGCCGTAAAAAAAGGCGTTTTCTTTCGGTTCGGTGAAGTCGCGTTCCAGCATTGCGACGTGTGACAGAAAGGCGGGGTCGTCGAAAGAGCGGGCGCGGCGCGTACAGCGCGACACGCACGCCTGACACTTGATACAAGTCCCGGGCACGTTCGACACGTCCTCCGGGTCAATCGCCCCCACCGGACACACCCGCGCGCAAGTCCCGCAGTGGTGACAGCGCGACAAGTCGACGCGCGGCTTTGCTTTCAGGAATTTCGCGGGCAGTCCGTCGAGGCCCTTCGGGACGTAGTACGGCGCGGCGGCGTCTCCCGGGACTTGCACCGTACCCGGAAGGCCGTCCCGCGCAAGCGCGGCGGTACGCGCGGCGAATGTCCGCAGTTCCCGCAAGTCGGCGACGCCCGGACGCCCGCCGCCCAATTTGTCCGTGAACGCGTGTTCGCCGACGACCGCCCCCGCGCTGACGACCCGGAAACCGTTGTCCGACAGCACGGAGACCAATTCCGCGAGGGCGTTGTCGAAGGCGCGGTTGCCGAACGTCACGAGTGCCGCCGCCGGGGTGCCGTCGCCGTACAGACAGCGCCGCAAGTCGGGCAGTATCTTGTTCGGGAGCTTCCCGGCGTACACCGGACAGCACAGCACGAGAAAGTCCGTGGCCTTGCAACGGTATTCACGCCGCCGCGCCTCCGGGGCGTTCAGGCCGAACGCCTCCGGCGCGACGCTAAAACATTCCGCGAGAACGTCCGCGGTTGTACGGGCAATCCGTTCGGCGTTGCCCGTGGGGCTGAAGTACCCCGCCTTTACGGTCTCGATTTTCATGGAAGCACTCCTACAGGGAGAAGTCGGATTCGCGGAACCTGCCCAATTTCAGCGACGCCGGACGCGGCGGGACGCGTTTCAGGGGGTCGTAGCGGAAACTTTTGCAATGGTAATCCGCCGCGACAGTCCCGCGCCGCGCGCACACGATTTCCCCGTCGCCGCCGCGCGTCCCGCGCTCGCAGTAGGCGCAGTTCGGCTCGATATCCCGCCGGAATAACATGGCATTTCCTCACATTGCGAAAATTTCGACGGCGTCGCCCTCGGCGGTCGCCCGGACTTGCGAAATCGGGTGGTCGTAGCTGTCAATGATACGGGAGGCTAATTCGTCCTCAAGGTCTTTCTGAATCGTGCGGCGGAGATTCCGCGCCCCGTAAGTGCGCGAGTACGATTTCTTCGTCAGGTAGTGTACAAGCGCGTCGTCGTAGGTGAACGTGATAGCCTTTTCTCGTAAAGAATCCCGGAGCTCGTTCAGCATGATACGCGCGATGTCGCCGAAATTCTCCTCCGAAAGCCGGTTGAACGTAATCACGGCGTCCACGCGGTTGATGAACTCCGGACGCAGGAACTGTTCCAGCGCCTTCATAGCGCGGTCTCTGTCCTGCTCGTTGGCCGTGCGCCCGAATCCTACGGTACCCTCTTTCGTGGCGCTCCCGGCGTTCGAGGTCATGACGATTATCGTATTCTCAAAGTTGACCTTGCGCCCGTGGGCGTCGGTGATTTCGCCGTCGTCGAGAATCTGTAGAAGTACGTTCATAACGTCCGGGTGGGCCTTCTCGATTTCGTCGAACAGCACGACGGAGTAGGGCTTGCGGCGGATTTTTTCTGTAAGCTGTCCGGCCTCGTCGTAGCCGACGTAGCCCGGGGGGGAACCGACAATCCGGGAAACCGAATGCTTCTCCATGAACTCCGACATATCCAGCCGGATGAGGGAATCCGGGGTATTAAACAAGTCGTTGGCGAGCTGTTTGACGAGTTCGGTCTTGCCGACGCCCGTCGGCCCGACGAAAATAAAGCTGACAGGTTTATGCTTCGGACTGATTCCGACGCGGTTCCGGCGCACGGCGGCGGCCACCGCCGACACCGCTTCATCCTGTCCGACGAGGTGCGTCTTAATCCGTTCCTCCAACTGGCTCAGGCGATGGAACTCCTGCTCCCGGATTTTCGACGCCGGAATCTTCGTCCACAGTTCGATGACGTGCGCGAGGTTTTCCATAGTCAGTTCGGGGTCGCCGATTTCGAGTAAGCGGTCGAGTTCCGTATGCAGGTTGATTTCCTGGCTTTTCAGGAAGGCAAGGCGTTCGTAATCGGGCTCCTGTCCCTGCGCGCGGCGCTCCTCAATGAGATTCCGTTCCTTTTCGTAGTCGTCGAGTTCGCGCTGAATCTGCATGCGCCGGGAAATGTTGCGGTCTTTCAGGTTGAGGTCGGAGCAGGCTTCGTCAATGAGGTCGATGGCCTTGTCGGGGAGGAAACGGTCGGTGATATAGCGTTCCGACAGCAAAACCGCCTGACGGAGAATGCCTTCCGAAAGCCGGACGCCGTGGAAGGATTCATAGCGCGGGGCGAGGCCCTTCAGAATCTGTACGGAATCCTCAATCGACGGCTCGTTGACGGTCACGGGCTGGAAGCGGCGTTCGAGGGCGGTATCTTTTTCGATGGAGCGGCGGTACTCGTTGAACGTCGTCGCGCCGATGACCTGTATCTCGCCGCGCGACAGGGCGGGCTTGAGGATGTTGGCGGCGTTCATACTGCCTTCGGCGTCCCCGGCCCCGGCGAGGTTGTGGACTTCGTCAATCATGAGAATGATGTTGCCCAGCGCGCGGACTTCGTTAATCAGGCCCTTCATACGGCTTTCGAACTGCCCCCGGAACTGCGTCCCGGCGACGAGCGCGGTCAGGTCTAACAGGTGTACTTCCTTCTCGCGTAACTTGAACGGCACGTCGCCGCGCACGATACGCTGTGCCAAACCCTCCGCGATTGCGGTCTTGCCCACGCCCGGCTCCCCGATAAGGCACGGGTTATTCTTTTGGCGGCGGTTGAGAATCTGTACGACGCGTTCGATTTCCTCCTCGCGCCCGATGACCGGGTCAAGTTTGCCCTCCTTGGCCCGCTCCGTCAGGCAGATACAATAATTGTTCAGGAATTTGCGTCCGGGCGTGCGGGCCTTGGCACCCTTACGGTTATCCTTCTGTTCGCGGTTGTCCTGCGGGGGCGTGGGGGCGGGGTTGCCGTTCGAGAACAGGCGGTTCATAAAGGGGAATGTCGCGGTATGTCCCTGTTCCTCCTCTTCCTCGGTATCGTCCTCGTCGTCCCCGGAGGCGTCGACATCCTGCATGGCCGCGAGCATATCCGTGCTGAGGACTTCCAAATCATCCTCGGAAATCCCCATTCGTTTCATCATCTCGTCGACCTGCGGGAGACCGACCTTCCGCGCGCAACTCAGGCATAAGCCCTCGTTCGT
>CAMHBH010000101.1 GCA_946183175.1 uncultured Oscillibacter sp. | reverse complement strand
GGCGTAGCATGGACTGGTTTCCCCTGCTCAACTCTCTGCGAATCGCGTCGCTGTCGACGATTCTGGTCTTTTTCGCGGGCCTGTTCGCGGCCCACCGGGTGACACGCCTGCCGCAGTCCGCGCTTCGGAGCGCCCTCGACGCGCTCTTAACTCTGACACTGGTATTGCCGCCTCCGGTGATTGGCTGGCTGTTCCTGCGCTGTTTCGGCCCCGGGCATATGCTCGGCTACTGGCTCCGGCAGTTCTTCGGCGCGCGCCTGGTCATGAACTGGCCCGCCGCCGCGCTGGTGTCGGCGCTGGTGTCGTTCCCGCTGATGTACCGGGTAGCGCGGGGGGCGTTCTCGCGCTTCGACAGCGCCCTGACGGATGTCGCCCGGACGCTGGGCCGCTCGGAGACGTGGATTTTCTGGAATGTACAGCTTCCCGTATGCCGGGGCGGCGTCGCCGCCGGGACGGTACTCGCCTTCGCGCGGGCGCTGGGCGAGTACGGGGCCACGACGATGGTCGCGGGCTACATCCCCGCCCGTACGGCTACCGTCTCCACGGCGTTATACCAGAGTTGGAGCGGCAGCGACGAGGCCGGGGCGGCGTTCTGGGTCGTACTCAGTATTCTGCTGTCGGGGGCCTGCCTGCTGGCCGTCGGCGTACTCGAAAACGTGGGCAAGGAGGAGACGCTGTGAAACTCCGGGTAGATATCATTAAAACCGTGGGCAGTCTCCGCCTCGACGCACAGTTGGAAGCCGGAGAGGGTACGCTAGCTTTGCTGGGCGCGACCGGGAGCGGCAAAACGGCAATATTACGCTGTATCGCGGGGCTGTCCGACCCCGACGAGGGGCGGATTATGATTGACGGCGAACCGCTGTTCGACAGTTACCGGCATGTCAACCTCCCGCCGCAAAAGCGCAAAATCGGCCTTCTCACGCCGGGCTACGCGCTGTTCCCGCACCTGACAGTACAGGGGAATATCGCCGCCGCCGTGGAGGCCAAGCCAGACCGGGGGCGGGTGTCGGTGGACGCGTTGCGCCGCTTCCGCCTCGTCGACGCCGCCGACAAAAAGCCCCGCCAGCTCTCTGAACTCGAACGACAGCGCACGGCGCTTGCGCGTTTATGGGCGTCGCACCCGTCCGCCGTACTCCTCGACGAGCCGCTGTCGGCACTCGACAGTTTCCTCAAATTCGGTCTCGAACAGGAGCTTTCCGACTTCGTCCGCGGTTTCGACGGGCCCGTGATATGGGCCTCGCACGACCGGGGGGAAGTCTACCGGAACTGCCCCTCCGTGTGCGTACTCGAAAACGGCGTCTCGCAGGAAGTCATTTCGGCGGAACGGCTGTTAAACCACCCGGGCACGGAAGGCGCGGCGCGGCTGTCGGGGTGCAAGAACATCATCGGGGCGATTCCGCGCCACAACGCCATTTTCATCCCGGAATGGGGCGTCACATTGCGTTCGGCCTACCCGATTCCGCCGCTCCTGACGCGCGTGGGAATCCGCGCCCACCAGGTGCGGATTACGGAACCCGCGCTTGTCAACACGTTTTCGGTCACGGTCGAGCGCGTAATAGAGGACGTATCGTCGACGATAGTCTTACTTCGCCCGAACGGGGCTTCCGTCGACGCGCCGCTCTTAAGAATGGAGCTTGACCGGAATACGTGGCGCACGACGCCCGACCAGCGTAATTTGACTGTTTCCATCGGGCCGCAGGATATCCTCCTTTTGCGATAAGGCTTCCGGAAACTTCCCGTTTTTGCGTTTCCGTTTCCAAACATGAAAATCAAAGGAAAAATATCGGATTTCAGACTTTCGCCCCGCTTTTCGATAAGCGGGGCAAAAGTTTTGTGATTTTTTTCGCCCGTTTTGCGGTAAGGTTTCCGAAACGGGGGCGAAACCGGATTTCCTGTAAAAAAGTTACATTTTTTCTTGCTTTCGGAATGAAAACGCGGAAATCAAATGGAAAATATCATATTTTTGGCTTTTATCAATAAAGAAGAGAAAAATTTTGTGATTTCTCTTGCCTCTTTAGAGTATTTGTATTATAATGACGCTACTCTTTTCGGTTGCGTTACCGTAAAGAGCAGGTTTTCGTGACCGTTCACGAAAAAGGAACAACGGATGAGGGTTATGTTATGAAAATGAAAAGGCATACCAGAGAGGAAAAACCGTCCGGGGGACAGGATTCCGAACCTTTCCTTCCAGAACGCGAACTTATCACATGGGCCGACCGCCACGGCAAATCGCCCCGCACTCCCTTTCCCACCCGGGGGGATTTGATTCCCCGATGGCAGAGAGAGGACTTCTTCCGCAAAAAGCGGAATATCGTCATTGCCTCCTCGGTACTGTTCTTTATCGGTCTGGCCTTCCCTGTCGTGGTGTTCCTCCTCAGCTCGGACGCCTTCACCGCCCCGCCGGAGCTGACTGTAAAGCCCGATAACTGCTACGAGCATACGATTCGCGTCGCGGCGGACAAATACTACGAGCCTTTTTCCTACATAGACGAGAATGGAGACCCGCAGGGCCTCGACGTGGAGCTGATTCACGAAGTCTGCAACCGTCTCCACCTCAACATTGAACTGGAGCTGACCGACTGGAACGACGCCCGGAATAAACTTTCCAACCGGGAAGTGGAACTCATTCTCAACATGGAGTCGCAGTCCATTGACGGCAGCGGGGGCATTATCGGCACGATTCCCACGGGGCTAAAGCAGTACGTCGTCTACGGGAAAAAGCCCGTCAACCAGTTGGGCGACCTCTACGGAACGAGAATTGCTTCTATGCAGTTGTTCCCCGCGCTGGGACTGGAAAAGGAAATCAAATACATTTCCAACTACCGGGAGATGTTCCACCTCGTGAAAAACGGGGAATACGATTTCCTGTTCTGCCCGATTCAGGTCGGGAATGTGCTCCTGAACAAGCTCCATATGCAGCGCGACCTCGTGTCGAGTTACGCTGTTTACCACATGTACGCCTGTATGGCGCTGGTGCCCGAGTACGACTGGCTCCGGGACGGTATCAACCAGGTACTGAAGGACTTGCAGAAGGAGGGCTTTATCGAAGAACTCGACCGGAAATGGGTCAGCCACCGCTACGAGCCCATTACGCTCAGCGGAATCGCCGAAAACTACCCGGGTATCGTGGCCCTCGTGGCGATTCACTTTATGCTGTTCGTCCTGATGCTCGCCTACATGCTCATCCAGCGCCGGCGCATTCTCGAAAAGGACACCTACACCCGCGAATTACAAAAGAGTTACGCGCTGATTGACCGTCAGAACATCCGCTTGCAGGAACAGCAGGTAGAACTCACGGAGGCCAAAATCAAAGCCGAGAGCGCAAGCGCGGCGAAGTCGCGCTTTCTGTCGAACATGTCCCACGACATCCGCACGCCCATGAACGCCGTGATTGGCTTTACGGGCCTAGCGCTGGAAAATCTGGAATACCGCGGCGTGGTGCGGGAGTACCTGAATAAAATCATGACTTCCAGCAAAAACCTCCTGGGCATGCTCAACGACATTCTGGAAATGTCGCGCCTGGACAGCGGACGCCTCCAACTGCAACCCGAGCCTTACAACCTCAACCGCCTTCTCCGCGAAGTCTACACCATGACGCAGGGACAGGCGGCGGAAAAGCATATCCGCTATTCGGTGTCGGCGGGAATCCGGCAGGAGAAGGTCATTTGCGACCGCTTGCGGATGAATCAAATCCTCGTGAATCTGCTCTCGAACGCCGTCAAGTACACACCGCCCAACGGCAAAGTTACGCTGTCGCTGTCGCAGAAACCGGAGGCAGGCCGCGACGGCTACGGGGCCTATACCATCAGCGTAAAAGACACCGGAATCGGCATGAGCGACGAGTTCAAGAGCCGCCTGTTCACGCCGTTCGAGCGCGAACGGAATACCACGCAAAGCGGGGTTTCCGGGGCCGGGCTGGGCCTGTCGATTACGAAACGCCTCGTGGAAATGATGGGCGGTTCCATTCGCGTGGAGACCGAGGAGGGCAAAGGTTCGGAGTTCATCGTAGACCTGGAGTTTCCGCTACAGGCCGACCAGCATATGGAAGTCGTCGACGGGGAAGAGATACTCAAGCAGAACGTGCGCAAATTGCGACAGGCCCGCGCGGGGAGCGCGGCGGTCGGTGGCGAAAGCCTCTCCGGGTTACACATTCTGCTCGCGGAGGACAACGCGGTCAACCGGGAAATCGCCGTGACGCTCCTTGAAATGTGCGACGCGAAAGTAGACACGGCGGAGGACGGGGACATCGCGGTAGAGAAAGTCAACTCCGCGCCCGCCGGGACGTATGACCTGATTTTGATGGACTTGCAAATGCCGCGCATGGGCGGACTGGAGGCGGCGCGGGCGATACGGGCGCTGTCGGACAAGGCGAAGGCGGGGATTCCGATTGTGGCCATGAGCGCCAACGCCTTTGAGGAGGATAAGGAAGAGGCGTTCGCGGCGGGGATGAACGACCACCTTGCCAAGCCGATAGACCTCGCAAAACTCGTGGACGTTCTGAAGAATTTCCGCCACGAGACGCCGCACGAAGCCGGAGAAAAGGCTGTTTCCGAAGAACGGGAGGCAATCCCGGCGTGACACGTCAAGCTAATTCCGGAAATCCGTCTCCCCGTATACCGGGGAGGCGGAAAGGAAATGCTGTCGTCAGTAAAATGAAGGGAAGGACTATGGAAACCCGTGAAATCTTGGAGCAGGTTCGTAAAGGGACGCTGTCCGTAGAGGAGGCGGAACGATACTTCCGCCAAAAACCTATAAAAGACCTTGGTTTTGCGCGGCTGGATACCCACAGGGAGACGCGGAGCGGCTTTCCGGAGGTCGTCTACTGCGCGGGCAAGGCCGACGAACACTTACAACGTATCTTTCAGGCGCTCTACGAGGCCAACGGGGAAGTATTGGGAACCCGCGCTTCCCCGGAACAGGGCCGGATTGTCCGGGAAGTCCTGCCGGAGGCGGAGTACGACCCGCTGTCGCGGATACTCAAACTCGAACGCCCCGGAAAGCGCCGTACTGGCCGCGTGTGTGTCTGTACGGCTGGCACCGCCGACATTCCCGTCGGGGAGGAGGCCGCGCAAACGGCGGAGTTCTTTGGCTGTCAGGTGGAACGGCTTTACGATGTGGGCGTCAGCGGACTGCACAGGCTGTTGAGCCGCCTGGAAACCGTACAGAGTGCCAACTGCGTCGTCGCGGTGGCGGGGATGGAGGGCGCGCTGGCAAGCGTCATCGGCGGGCTGGTGTCGCGGCCCGTCATCGCCGTGCCGACTTCCGTCGGCTACGGCGCGAATTTCGGCGGGCTGTCCGCGCTCCTGACGATGGTCAATTCCTGCGCGAACGGCGTCGCGGTCGTGAATATCGATAACGGCTACGGCGCGGGATACCTCGCCGCGCAAATCAACCGCCTTGCGCAAGGTCAGGGAGGGAATTAAATGGACGAGCAAAAGAAGCTGGAACGCCTGCAAGCGATTCTGTCGGACTTAGGCCACGTGGCGGTGGCGTTTTCGGGCGGGACGGATTCCGCGTTTCTGCTGAAGGCCGCCCACGACGTATTAGGCGACAATGTAATCGCCTTGACAGCGGCCTCGTGTACGCTCCCGAGGCGCGAGTTAGAGGACGCGAAAGCATTCTGTAGGCGGGAGGGCGTGCGGCAGATTCTGGTAGACCCCCACGAGCTGGAATCCGACGCCTTCCGCACGAACCCGCCCGACAGGTGCTATCACTGCAAGCACAGGATATTTTCGGCGTTCCGGGACGCGGCGTCGGAACAGGGGTTCGACATCGTGGCGGACGGCACCAACGCCGACGACACGGGGGACTATCGTCCGGGAATGCGCGCGACGGCGGAACTGGGCGTACGAAGTCCGCTCCGCGACGCCGCGCTGACAAAGGCCGATATCCGGGAACTGTCGCGGCGCTGGGGGCTGTCGACGTGGGACAAGCCGGCGGCGGCGTGTCTGGCCACGCGCGTGGCCTACGGCGAAGCTATCACGCCCGAGAAGATAGAACGAATCGACCGCGCGGAGGCCTTCCTACAGGACTTGGGATTCCGTCAAGTCCGCCTGCGCGTACACGGCGACCTCGCGCGGATTGAGACCGTACCGGACATGTTCCCGGCGCTGTTGTCGCGGCGGGAGGAAATCGTGTCGGAGTGCCGCGCGCTGGGCTTCTCCTACGTCACCATGGACTTGACGGGCTACCGCGTCGGCAGTATGAACGAGACGCTGTCAGCATGAAAAGTCCTCCCCGTTGCCGGGGAGAACTTTTTTTGTCGTTCCCGCAATGCGGGGAGATGTCACGAAGCGACGGAAAAGGCATTCCGCCTTACGGATTGTGCAGAAGTCCGAGTTTGTCGAAGGCCTGATAAAGCCCGTCCTTCTCTACGTCGCCCGTCACGTAGTCGGCGACGGCCTTGATTTCCGGGCCGCCGCTCCCCATCGCCACCCCGAACGAACAGCATTGCAACATGGGAATATCGACTTTCGCGTCGCCGAAGGCAATCGTATCGCGCATGTCGGCGCGGAGGTAGTCGACCAGCGCGTGAATCGCGACGGCCTTGTCGATGTCCTTGACGCCCAAATCGCCGAACAGCGCCTCCTCGCCCTTGCCGCCCCAAGTCCCCGCCTTCAAGTCCGGAAACGCCTCTTTCGCGTCCAGGTAGTCGCGGTAGTCCGAGAGCAGGAAACTGATTTTGTTGAGGTCGTCGCGGTAGAGTTCGCCGCCGAATATCATCTCCGGGAAGGCCGAGCGGACGGTCATTTCCTCCGCGCCGGGCGTGTCCTTGCGCTTGCAGTACAGGCGTATCGCGTCCAGCGCGGCGGTCTCGAAGTGTTCGCTTGCGAAAAGGCCGTTGTTGCTCTCCAGGTAGAACTCCAGCCCGCGCGCGTGCAGCCAGTCGACCGCCCGCCGACACTGTTCCGCCGTAATCAGGCGGTGCATGACGACGGTCTCATGGTCTTCCACGTAGCTTCCGTTGCCGCCAATCATGCCGTCGAGGCCGATTTCCCACAGCGGCGCGTAGACCTCCGCGCGGCTCCGGCCCGTGCAGATGTAGACGCGGTGTCCGAGTTCGCGCGCGCGCCGGATGGCACGGACGGCACTTTCCGGTATCCGGTTCTCGTAGTCTACGAGCGTCCCGTCCACGTCCAGAAAGATGATTTTGCCCATATTCCCCGCTCCTTCCAATTCCTTATTTGTGACATTGTACCATATCCGCCGCCACGCCGCAAGCGCTTTCTAATCGCGCGTGCCGCGACGCAAGAGAAAAGGCCCTCCCGTGACGGGAAGGCCTTTCGTTTAAGTCATAGCGCGGTGAAGGATGGCGGCCATTTGCAGGCGGGTCAGGGTGGAATAGGGGTTCAAATAGCCGTCCTCGGTGCCCTGAAAGACGCCCATTTCCACTAACGAACTCATGGCTTCCACGGCGTAGTACGAAACTAAATAGCTGTCCTTGAAACGCGCCAGGTTGCTGATTTGCGGGGCGGGGGCCTGTCCGGCGCGCGCCAGACAGCGGTACAAGTACACCGCCGCGTCCTGGCGCGATATCGCCTCGCCGGGGTGGAAATACTGCGCCGCCTCCGTAATGCCAAGCGCCCGCGCGGCGGCGATATAGGGCGTGTAGTAGAAGTTTAGCTCCACGTCGTCGTATCCGCCCGTGCCGGGGTAGCTGGGGAAGTTGTACATTCTCCCGAGTACGGTCACGTAAGCGCCGCGCCGCGCGGGGCCGTCGGGCTCGTAGGTCGTGGGGGTCGTGCCGTTGAGGACGTTGTAGTAGCGGAAGAAGTCGACGGCGGGGACGGCCCAGGCGCGGTTTGACAGGTCGGTGAAGTAGGCCGAGCGTTCCGGGGGGAGTACCTGGATACGGAGAATGCCGCTGTAGACGATATTGTAGATGTTGCGCGCGATATACGTGATGGTCGCGGTACCCTTGAATCCGGCTTTCGGCAGG
>CAMHBH010000100.1 GCA_946183175.1 uncultured Oscillibacter sp. | reverse complement strand
CCCGTCGCCGTCACAGTTCCGCCGTTGACGGTAATCGTACCGCCCGCGCCGCTGTTGCCGCCGCCAATGCCCGCGCTAAAGGACTCGCCCGAGGGCGTGTTCGTCGCTGTCACAGTTCCGCCGTTGACGGTAATCGTACCGCCCTCGCCGGTGTTGCCGCCGCCAATGCCCGCACCAAAGGCGCCGCCGTTCGCCGTCACGGTTCCGCCGTTGACGATAATCGTACCGCCCGCGCCGCTTGCGCCGCCAATACCCGCCTGACTAATGTTTGACGCCGTGGCCTCCAGTTCACCCGTGCCGCCGGACTGCCCGTAAATCGTCAGGCTGTTGCCGTCGCTGACGGTAATGCCATCGGAGGCCGTGAGCTTCGCGCCGTCGCAGAGAATCAGGTGTACGTCGCCCGTGACCGTGATACGGCTGTCAATCGTCACGTCGCTGTTGACGACGTACCAGCCCGCGCCCCACGCCGTAGTGTCGGACGTAACCGCCGTGTAATCTTCGCACGTTTTTTCCGTGAAGTCCACGGTTTTCGTCGACGCGTTCCACGCCGCGTCCAGATAGTCCACCGGGACGACAAGTTTCAACTGTCCGTCCGCGTTTTTGGTGACCGCGTAAGTCGCGTCGTCGCTCGTGAACTTGGAAGCGTCGTTATAATCCGTGTTGGCGCTGTCCGTGAACACGCCGGGGGCCGGCATGGTTACGCCGACGGACGCGCTGTCCGAGAGATTTCCATTGATGGCGATTTTTTCATTCTCAATATAAGCGTTATTGTTTATGTCAGAGATTGCCCAATCGGCGCGTGTGGCGTCGCCGGGGGAACCGGCTTTATGGTTGTTTATAATCCGGGCGTCGCCGCTGATGGTTAGCTTTCCACGTATGCCGCCGCCTTTGTTCGTCGCGCTGTTCCCTTCGATGACGCCGCCAGACATTATCAGCGTACCCATGATTCCGCCGCCGGTGCCACCGCCCGAGCCGTTAAACAAGGCCGCGTTCCCGCTGATAATCCCGCCCGTCATGGTAAGCGCGCCGTTGACGCCGCCGCCGAACCCCCAGCCGCTTTCCCCGGTGGTATTGTGACGGATTTCGCCGCCGGACATGATAAAGGTGCCGTCTACGCCGCCGCCCGAATTGCCAGCCTGATTGCCGATGATGTAGCCGCCGCCCATATGGAAAGTTCCGGCGGAAACCTCAACGCCGCCGCCATCGTTTCCATCACTGTTAACGGTGCTACTGTAGTTGCCGAAAATACAGCCGCCATACAGATTCAGAGTGCCGCCGTTTACCCAGACGCCGCCGCCTTGCATAGCGCTGTTGGACTTCGTAAAACTTCCGTTGCCGCCTGTGATATAGCCGCCCGTAAAGCTCCCCTTCCGCGCGGCGTTGACGTAACGGGAATCGTCCGCCGTTTCCACCAGTTCGCCGAGATAATGAAACGTATCGTTGTTATACGTCGTGGCCGCTTTGCCGATGTAATAGTAATGGGTTGTTTCGTCGCACTCATATAGATTCAGCGTCGCGCCTTCGTCAATTTTGATAACGCTTCCTGTGCCTCGCGTCAGATTTGCCCTCGTAACGCTATGCCCGTTCAGACAGAGGTTCGTCACGCCGTCGGGGACGTTCCATGTACTGGAAATCGTCACGTCGGCGGTCAGGAAGTAGTTCCCCGCCGTTGTGGGGAGACTGTCGGACGCGTTCCATGGGGCAAAGGTAATATCGTCGTGCTTGTGGAGAAACGGGACGATTTTCTGTCCGTTGGCGGTCGAAAGCGTCGCCGTCGTCAAAAGCGCCGTTTGCCCGTTGATGACGAAATCTTTCGCGAGCGTCACGGTTCCGCCGTAGGACGAGGCGGTAATGCTGTCTTTGTCCTTGTCCGTCCAGCTCAGCGTGATGGTTGCGCCCTCGCCGCCGATTCCCGCCCGCCCCTTGCCGGTCGCCGTGACCGTGCCGCCGTTGATGGTAATCGTGCCGCCCGTGCTGCCGAGGTTTCCGACGCCGATTCCCGCGCTGCTGTCGCCGCCCGTCGCCGTGACCGTGCCGCCGTTGATGGTAATCGTGTCGGTCGGACTGCCGTTGGCGCCGCCGATTCCCGCGCTGCTGTTGCCGCCGGTGGCCGTGACCGTGCCGCCGTTGATGGTAATCGTGCCGCCCGCCGGTGTTGCGTAGTGGCCGCTGCCGATTCCCGCGCCGTACGCGCCGCCCGTTGCCGTGACCGTGCCGCCGTTGATGGTAATCGTGCCGCTCATGCCGCCTTCGCTTGTGATACTGCCGTTATTATTCTGCTTGAAGTATTTTCCGCCGCCGATTCCCGCGCTGTTGTTGCCGCCCGTCGCCGTAATGCTTCCGCCGTTAATCGTAATCGTGCCGCCGTCCTTCTCACTATTTGTGTTTGTGCCGCCGATTCCCGCGTTTGACCCGTTCACGCTGTCAATCGTCAGCGCGCCCGTGCCGCCGGACTGCCCGTAAATCGTCAGGCTGTTTCCGGCGCTGACGGTAATGCCCTTGCTTGCGGTCAGGGTCTTGCCGTCGCAGAGAATCAGGTGTACGTCGCCCGTGACGGTCACGCGGTCGCTAATCGTCACGTCGCTGTTGACGACGTACCAGCCCGCGCCCCACGCCGTGGAATCGGACGCGACGACGTTGTAACTGCTTACGCTCTTCTGCGTGAAGTCCACAGTTTTCGTCGACGCGTTCCACGCCGCGTCCTGATACGTCACCGCGTCCGCCGCGCTTGCGCCGGGCGTCGCGACGAGCGCCGCCAAGAGCGCCAGAAATAACAGAAATACGCCTTTCCGAACATCCTTTTTCATGGGAAGGCCTCCTTTCGAGTTTGATAAACCCCGGGGTAAAAATCCCTGTTTCGGAGAAAAACCGAAAGCATTCCAGAAAATCACGACCTTATTATACCAAAAACGCCGCGTTTGTCAATCGGTGCCCCAGTTACATTTATGTAACATAGCGAGGCCTCCCCCGTGTCAACAGGGGAGGCCTCTTCGTAATCAGTCGGTTTCCTCGGTGGCCGCCGCGTCAATCCGGTACGTCTTCCCGCAACTTTCGCAGACGTATTCCGCAGAGGTGCCGCCCGCTGTCTCGTCCAGCCGGACGCGCTCGTAACGGTGGCCCTTCGGCGGGATAACCTCCGTCTGTACGTCCTTGTACTCCGCGCCGTTTTCGTCCACCGCGCTGAGTTCGTAGACCGCAAGCCCCGCTTCCGTACAGCCCGCCTCTTTCGCTACCGTCTCGGTAAACGACGCGTTCAGGCTGACCGTCTCCGCCGGGTCTTCGGGGGCGGGCGCGGACGCCGTGACCTCCGTGTGCTCCTCGTTCCATACCCACTCGATTTCGTCGGGGTTCAGCGCCTCGCCGACGCTTTCCGTGTCCGGCGCTTCGGCGGCGCTTTCCCCAACAGGTTCCGGTTCCGTCTCCGGCTCTTTCTCATTGTTCCAGACGCGCGGGAGAAAGATTTTTCCGTTGACCTTGACCGTGATAAAGGGGAGGGTGTCGCTATCCCACTCCGGCGCGGCCCCGCCGGACTGCTGTCCGGTTCCCCCGGACGTTTCCCCGGTTGCGCCGTACTGCCCCCCGGTTTCGTCGGGCGTTTCCCCGGTTGCGCCGTACTGCTCCCCGGTTCCCCCGGACGTTTCCCCGGTTGCGCCGTACTGCTCCCCGGTTTCGCCGGGTGCTTGCCCAGTTTCGGCGGATTGCTCCCCGGTTTCGTCGGGCGCTTCTCCGGTTTCAGGGGATTCTTCCCCGGTTTCGTCGGGCATTTCTCCGGTTTCGCCGGATTCTTGCCCCGTCGCGCCGGGTTGCGTTCCCGCTCCGCCGGACTGCGCTCCGCTTCCCCCGGACGCCTGTCCCGTTCCGCCGGACTGCGCTCCGCTTCCCCCGGACGCTTGCCCCGTCCCGCCGGACTGCGTTCCGCTTCCCCCGGACGTTTGCCCCGTTCCCCCGGACTGCTCCCCGGTTTCCTCCGCTTGCGCGGCAAGGGATTTTATCGGAATCGAAAACGTCATCTGCGTTTCGGAATGGTCTGTCACGGATATTTTTTTCCCGTTCTGGTCCATGACGTAGACCGTGTAAAAAGTCCCGGCGTCCAGACCGCTTATCGCGAGGGAAAACTGAAACAGTCCGTCCTCCGTCACAATCGGGTCTTCTACCCGGATTTGATAGGGGTCTTCCTCGGCGGTCAGAAACGTGGACGAGTAAATCTTCTCCTCCGTCTCCAGATTGACGATGGAAAGCGTGTATTTTGTCTTTTTCTCCAGCCCATCGAAGAGCAGGTACGCCACGCCGACGAAATCCTTGTCGTAGCTCTCATTCTCCGAATAGAGCGTGGCCCGTAAGGGCGTCTCGTCCGGATTGCGGAACGAGGTCTGGAACGCCAGCGCCGTCGACATACCCGAACACGGCCTGACGCGAATCGTCAGGGAGGAGACGTACACGACCGAGCAGAAGACGACCGCCGTGAATATCAGCAGGGCGTGTCCGGCCATGGACGCGCCGCGCGCCGCCTTGCGGACGCCGTCGCGTTTTGCCTGCCGCTTTGCGCGCTTTCTGACGCGCCGCTTCTGGTACTCCGCGACGCGGAGCGTCTCCCGGACGCCGCGCGACAAGGCCTCCCGAATCGCCCCGTGCCGCATATTCCTGGGGGAAACTTTGTTCGGCTCGCGGTATTTCCTGTAAAGCCCGTCCGGGTTGGAAATCCGGACGCTGTTCCATTCGTGATTGCGCATTCCGGCGCTCCTTTCCCGCCAGCGCGACTAATCGCCTTCCTCCGGTATCCCGCCGACAATCTCGATTTCGTTCCGGTCGAAGAGCATTTTCAGATGTCGGTACATGGCGCGCTCCACGATGTACTTGTAGCCCTCCTCGCAGCGGGCCGCGAACGTCAGCACGACGCCGGCCTCCGTCATGCCGGAAATCCCGATATAGTACGGCCCTTCCTTCATCTCCGGGATAGCCGCTTTCATGGGGGGAAGTCCCGCTTCAAGCATGGCCTCCACTTTCTCCAAATTCTCGCCGTGTCCAATCTGTATGTCGCAGTTGGCGATGGAGAGCTTGTCGGTCATGTTGATGAACGAGCCGATTTCCGAATTGCGCACAACCAGTACGTTTCCGCCGATGTCCTCGATTTGCGTCGTGCGGATGCCCACTTCCTTGACCGTGCCGCGAAATTCGTCCACAACGATGATGTCGCCCACGTCGTAGAGGTGCTCAAAGACGATGAACATGCCCGCGAGAATGTCCGCGACGAGTTCCTCCGCGCCCAGGCCGATAATCAGGCCCAGAATGCCAAGGCCCGCCACGATTTCCATCGTGTCGACGCCCAGCGTATTGAGCACCATCAGCGCCGCGGCAATCGCGCAGGCGTACTGAATCAGGCTCCCCAAAAGGCCCATCAAGGCCCGTCCCATCTTCCGGGAGGAAACTTTGCTGAGCGCGAATCTGGACAGGAGGAATTTGGAAATCCGGCTGACGCCGTAGAAGAACACGATACAGCTTACGATTCTGACCAGCACGTCGGGGTCACCCGCGCCGGAGAAAAGATTCAGACTCCGGTAAAATTCGCTTGTCCCGTCGAAGAAGTATTGCCCGCCAAGCAGGAGGACGTAGTAGGCGGCGAGCAGCAGCGCCCCCAGCGCGGCGCGAATCTTTTCCGCCATCGAAAGGGGCTTGTCGGGCGCGTCGTCGCGCTTGAACAGCTCGCTTCCCTGCCCCGCGAAATCGCCATAACCACTGCTCATTTGAACTTCCTTTCCCGCCGCTCCCGGCGGCGTCCGCTGACTTTTAGACGCCCTAAAACCCACCGACTTTAGCCGGTGGTAACACAGTCTTGCTTTTTCCGATAAAATCCCCTATAATAAAAAAATCACGTATAGTCGGCCTACTTGAAAACAGGAGGTCAGAAAACCGGTAGCGTCCGCTTACTTGCGGATTTCTGCCGCTGTTTCGCGCAAATTCAAGTAGGATTATCCCCTTCTGTCCTCATTTTCAGTATACAGTATTTGCAGTCTGTAGTCAAGTAGGGTGATTATAACGGTCACGGCACGGTTGGCCAGATTACTCGCAAGCGGTAAATTCTTCCAATACGATAGCCGCGCCGCCCTGACTTGGCGGCAAAGTTTACCGTCGTATTATTTCATAGGGAGGGAGACACGTTTATGAAGAAATCGAAAAACAGACTCGCCTACTGGTTCGACAACCAGATGGCGAAGGGAACCCCGGCGCTGATTAAACTGCTGTCTGTGGTGACGGCTGTCACGGTGCTTGTCGTCGGTTTCCTGGTGGGACTGACCGGGTACGGTATCGGGGAGAGCGTTTTCATCAGCCTGACGCACATCATAGACCCCGGGACGGTCGGCGGCGACGACATTGCCAACCCGCTGTTTGTGGCGGCCATGTTCGTCGTGACGTTCCTCGGCATTCTGCTGACCAGTACGCTGACGGGCATCATCTGCAACGCCATCGACGAAAAGGTACAGGACTTGCGCCGGGGGAAGTCCATGGTCGTGGAGGAGGGACACGTCATCGTCCTCGGAACCGCCGACGGCCTCTATACCATCGTCTCCGAACTCATCGAAGCGAACTCCAACCACCCCCGGGAGGCCCTTGTCATCATGGACAACAAGGACCCCAAGGATGTTATGGACGACAAAATCAACACCCGCTTCCCCAACAAGAAGACGACGCAGATTATCTGCCGTTGCGGGAGTATCACCGACATCAACGATTTGCGCGTCTGCTCTTTCGACACCTGCATGAGCGTCATTATCAACGCGGAATCGGACGCCACGACGCTGAAATCGATTCTGGTCGTGACCAGTCTGCTGAAAGAGTGCGGCAATCATAACGCGTACATTACGGCGGTTATCCGCGACGAGCAGAATAAAGAGGCGGCGGAACTTGCCGGGGAGGGCTACGTCGAAATCCTGAGCTACGAGGATGTCATGTGCCGAATCGTGGCGCACACCGGGCGCTATACGGGCCTGTCGCTGGTCTATACCGACCTGTTCGACATGGCCGGGAGCGAGTTCTACATCGAAGAGCACCCGAAGGCGGTCGGAAAGACGTTAAGCGAGTTGAACCGCTACTTCCCGGTCTCGATGGTGGCGGGGTTCGTCACCGAGAAAGGCGAAGTTCTGCTCAATCCAAAGCCGGAGTACACCGCGCAGCCCGGAGACCGTGTCATCCTCTTTGCGGAGGACGACGGCGAAAGCCATATGGACCCCGCGCCCGCCCCCATCCGGGAAGAAACGATTGTCAGGGAGTACAAGAAGGAGCCGCCCGCCAAGACCGATATGCTGATTCTCGGCTACAGCGAAAAACTCAAGCGTATCCTGATTGAGGAAGACCACTACATCGCGCCGGGTTCCACAATGACCGTCGCCCTGCCGGAAGAACAGGCTTTCCGCCGGAAGGCGCTGGACGGGCTGAAATTTGAAAACATCACGATGAATGTCGTGGAGTGCGACATCTATGACCGCGATGAACTCGAAAAGATTATCGAGCCGAAAATGCGGGTACTCGTTCTTGCCGACGAGGAGGAAGGCATGGACGAGGAGGCCGCGCAGGCCAAGGACGCCAAAATCCTCATGCTCCTGTTACAGCTCCGCTATCTCTCGGAGACGAAAGGCTACAAGCTGAATGTCACCAGTGAAATGCTCCGGGTGGAAAACCAGGAAGTGGCGCAGTACGCGAACGTCAACGATTTCGTCGTCAGCAAGAATCTGACAAGCCTGATTGTGACGCAGATTTGCCAGGCCCGGGAACTCAAGCAGATTTTCCAGGAACTGCTCCGGGAGGACGGCTCGGAAGTCTATGTCCGCCCGGCGCGGAATTACGTCGTGACCGGACGGAAAACCGATATTTATACCGCGTGCGAGGCGGCGTCCAGACAGCGCGAGGTGCTCATCGGCTACCGCACGATGAACCCCGAAACGGACGAGATGGAGATTGTCACGAACCCGCCGAAAGACCGCGAGATTGTCTTCGGCGAACACGACAGCTTTGTTGTGATTGCGCTGGACTGAATCGCCGGAAAGTGGCTGACCTGTCAACAGGCCAGCCACTTTTCCTGTTCGCGGGGGTTTCGGTCGATGCCGCTTAG
>CAMHBH010000099.1 GCA_946183175.1 uncultured Oscillibacter sp. | reverse complement strand
CGACATCCCTATGGCCGAGTTTACTATGGTCAAAATGCCGTTGTAGCCCTCCGGCATTTTGACCATAGTAAACTCGGCCATAGGGATGTCGGGGGCGTTGAACTCCTCGTAGGTCTTGCTTTGCAGGTACGCGTCGGCCTCGGGCATGGTCATGCCCGACAGGTCGAGCATGGGCACGTCGCGGTCGTCGCGGTCTACCACGTACTGCATAACGTCGCCGTTCTCGTCGGGCGCGGTGAAGCGCAGACGCAGACAGTCGGCGCGCGCGAACTCGTCCTGCACGGCGTGTTTGAGCAGTCCGAAGTCAATCGGGGACTGGAGCCCGCAAAATACGCTGATGTTGCAACAGCGCTGTGTGCCGGTCTCCTTGATGGGAAGGTATTGCAGCATTTGGCCCACGTTCAGGGGGTAAAGTTCCTTTTCCATATTCCTCGCCTCCGCACAAGTTTTCGTAAAGGGACTGCTTACCGCCCGCGGGCGGAAAGGTACGGAATTAAATGGCCTGTGAGAAAAGCCAGTCGCGCATCTCCTGATTGTGGTAGCAGACTTCCCAGGCGAAGTGGCCCGACTGCCAGAAAATCATCCCGGCGGGGTAGCGCGTCAGCTTGTACTTCACCCCGGCGTTGTCCATCGCCGCGAGGCACGGGTCGAGCGTCCACGACGGGACAATAATCGGGTCGTCGTCGGAGTGGAAAATCCACATGGGGATACCTTTTAAGAGGTTGATTTTGTCCGGATTCGCCGCGCAACTGACCGGAATCAGTCCGGCGAACGCGTTCGGGTGCTCCATGGCCAGCACGTACACCGCGAAGCCCCCCGACGAGACGCCTGTCAGGTAAATGCGCCGCTCGTCGACGCTGTACTGTTCGACCAGCTTCCGGAGGAGGTTCCAGACGGCCTTCAGTTGCGGGAACGGCCAGAAGGGGGAATTCGAGTGCCCGTTGATGAACTGCACGAGGGAAGTCCAGTTGTCCTCCTGGTTGTAGTGTATGCGGCACTGCGGGACGAGTACGAGACACTGGTTGTGTCCGCGCTCGGAATCCTCGGCCCACGCCGTCGCCATTGCCATTTTTTCAAGGATTGCCTCAATCGGTTCCTCTCGCTCCCCGGTGCCGTGCAGGGCCACGACTATCGGGTAGCGTTTCGCCGGGTCGTAGTCGGAGGGCAGATAGAGCGCGTAGGGCACCGTGACCTGGTACTCGGTATCGTCGTAGACGCTCTCGCGGAAGAGTTTCCGGACATCGCAGAGGGACTTTCGCAAAAGATGGATTTCGTAGGATTCTTCGCCCAGTTCGTAGGAACCGGCCCGGATGTGAATCGTCATGCGCATATCCTGCTCAAAACAGGGCTGACGCTTGTCGAGGCGGACAATGTAGCCGTCGTAGTACTCGTAGTAGGGCACCTCGGTTCCGGCGATATAGTCGCCCATGGCGGGGTCGAGGTCGGGGAAACCGTAGCGGCCCGCGTCGTGGTCGGCCCGGATGCTGATATAGTAGGCGTGGTTGTAGTCGAGGTGGAACTTCAACGCGAAGCAGTCGGGCGGTACCTCTATCTCGTACTCGCGGACGTTGGGGTCGAAGCGGATGAGACTTTCCATGGAAGCGTTGATACGGACTTCCATATCCTGTATTGCACTCATAGTTTCGGTTCTCCTGACGAAATCATGATTCAGCCGCGGCCTGTGCGGAGACCGCGGCTGTGTACAGTATAGCGGAACGGGCGGCAAATTGCAACACTTCCGTCAGATTTTTCTACCCGTGCGCATGCTCCCCGCCGGGAGGGGCGCGCCGCGCGGACTGACAATTTCGGCGCGTAAAGGGCTTGCAATTGACGCCGGAATCCTGTACAATACCGCCCTGTGAGACAAAACGCCTCACGGGGCTTTTCCGGCCCCTCATGTCGTCACACTGACCCTTTGCGGCAGTGATGGAAAGGAGTAACTGACATGAAGAAAACCTTCCTTACGCTCGTACTGGGCGCGGCCCTGCTCTGCGGGCTCCTGACGGCCTGCGGCGGTGGCGGCGGAGGCTCCGACGCCCCCGCCGAAATTTCCACCCCCGCGCGCGCCGATACGCTCTACGTCGGAATCGCGCAAGACCTCGACAGTCTTGACCCCCACAAGATGGTGGCGGCAGGAACTAAGGAGATTATGTTCAACGTCTTCGAGGGCCTCGTCAAGCCCGCGCCGTCCGGCGACCTCATCCCGGCTGTCGCCGAGAGCTGGACGATTTCCGACGACCGCCTCACGTACACTTTCAACCTCCGCCCGGGCGTGAAATTCCATAACGGGGCCATTGTCACGGCCTCCGACGTGGCCTACTCCCTCGGGCGTCTCTCCGGCGACGGCGACGCCGGTATTGTCTCCGTCGACGCCTTCTCCAATATCGCCGCCATTGAGACCCCCGACGAAATGACGGTCGTTATCCGGCTTGCGGAACCGTCGAACGAGTTCCTGTCGTACCTGACGGCGGCGGTTATCCCCGCGGACTACGCCGAACTCGATACCATGCCCGTCGGAACCGGGCCGTTCCGCTTCGTCTCGCGCACGGCGCAGGAATCCGTAGTTCTCGAACGCTTCGACGATTACTGGGGCGGCCCCGCCGCGCTCAAAACCGTGACCTGCCGCGTAATTGAGAACTCGGACAGCATTCTGATGAGTCTTCAAAGCGGGGCCGTCGACCTGTTCGCGCACCTCACGATTACGCAGGCGCAGCAGCTCGGAGACGATTTCCGCGTCGAACAGGGCGCGATGAATCTTGTACAGGCGCTGTACCTCAACAACGCCGTGGAACCCTTCAACGATGTGCGCGTCCGGCAGGCGCTCTGCTACGCCGTCGACAAACAGGCCGTCATTGACCTCGCCTTTGACGGCTTCGGCTTCCCGATTGGGTCGAGCATGTACCCGGCATTCTCCAAATACTTCGACGATTCCCTCACCGACTACTACCCCCACGACACCGAACGCGCCAAACAACTCCTCGCCGACGCCGGATACCCCGACGGTTTCTCTATGACCATTACAGTACCGTCGAACTACCAGCCCCACCTCGACACCGCGCAAGTTCTGGTTGAACAGTTCAAGGAAATCGGCGTGAACGCGGAGATTCTCCCGGTAGAGTGGGAAACGTGGCTGAACGATACCTATCTCGGGCGCAACTTTGAGACTACAGTCATCGGCGTGGACGCGTCGACCATGACGGCGCGCGCGCTGTTGGAGCGCTTCACGTCCGCGGCGGGCAACAACTTCATCAACTACAATAACGAAACTTACGACAACCTCTTTGCGCAGGCGCAGTCCTGCACCGACGACGCCGAACAGACGGCCCTTTACCGCGACATGGAACGCAACCTCACCGAAAACGCCGCCAACGTCTACATTCAGGATATGGCGGACTTGTTAGCGGTACGCGACGGCCTGACGGGCGTACAGTTCTACCCCATCTACGTACTCGACCTCTACGGCCTCTCCTGGCAGTCATGAAGTACGTGTTCCGGCGGCTGGGCGCTCTGTTGCTGACGATGTTCCTTGTCTCGCTATGCACCTTCGCGGCGTTCTCGGGGATATCCGGGAGCGCGGCGGAGGCGCGGCTCGGCACACAGGCCACCCCCGAACGCGTCGCGGCGCTCCGGGAGGAACTCGGCCTCAACCGCCCCTTCGCCGTCCGCTACGCCGAATGGCTCTCCGGCTTCGCCACGGGCAACCTCGGCGATTCCCTGACGTATCGCCAGAACGTCGGCGAACTCCTGCGCGACAAAGTCCTGGTGTCGCTCCTGCTCAGCGCCATGAGCTTCGCCCTGATTGTACTCTGTTCGATTCCGCTTTCGCTGTTGGTCGTGCGCCTGACCGGCGGCCCCCTCGACGCCGCCCATACGCTGTTCAACCAGTTCTGCATGTCCGTCCCGCCGTTCTTTACGGGCCTGTTGCTGTCGTGGGTCTTCGGCGTATCGTTGCACTGGTTCACCCCGGGCGCGTTCCCGGGGCTGTCGCGAATCGGCGACGCGTTGCGCTTCCTGCTCTTCCCCGCCGTCGCGATTGCCATTCCGCGCACCGCCATGACCGTACGCATGCTACGCGGTACTCTGCTTCGCGAATTGAACCGCGACTACGTCAAAACCGCGATTTCGCGCGGGAGCGACCGCGATACCGTACTCCGGCGGCACGTACTCAAGAACGCCCTCACGCCGACAGTCGCCTTTCTGGCGCAGATGATGGCCGAAATCGTCGCGGGCGTGATTGTCGTCGAACAGGTCTTCGGGATTCCGGGCCTCGGGCGTATGCTCGTCGTGTCGATTTCCAACCGCGATTACCCCGTCGTACAGGCAATCGTGGTCATACTCGCGTTTTGGGTGGTGGCGTCGAATACCGTCGCGGACTGTATCAACGTCCGGATTGACCCGCGCCTCGCCCTTGGGGATAAATAACCATGAAACGGAATTACTACCTTCTCGCCGGGCTTGCCATTACCGGCGTACTGTCGGCGGTGACGCTGTTGGGCTTCTTCTGGACGCCCTACGACAGCGCCGCCATGAGCGCCGACAAATTCCTCGCGCCCTGCCCCGCGCACCTCTTCGGCACCGACAATTTCGGGCGCGACATCTTCTCGCGCGTCATGGAGGGCGCCGGGACTTCCTTCCTGATTGCCCTTTGTACGGTCGCAATCGGCGCGGCGGGCGGCGTACTCCTCGGGGCCGTCACGGGCTATTTCGGCGGCCTCGCCGACGAAATCTTAATCCGCGTCGGCGACGCCCTCACGGCTTTCCCCAGTATCTTACTCGCGCTGGTCGTGATTAGCCTGTTGGGCCCCGGGAAACCTGTCAATCTGATATTGTCGCTCGGACTGGTCTTCATCCCCAGTTTCGCGCGCGTCACGCGGGCCGCCTACGCGGAGGCCCGGGAGGTCAATTACGTGAAAAGTGTGCGTTTGATGGGCGCGTCCCACGCCCGCGTCATACTCGTGCACATCCTGCCGAATACCCTGCCCGTACTCCTCAGCGCGCTGACTATCGGCTTCAACAACGCCGTGCTCGCGGAGGCGTCCATGAGCTACCTCGGAATCGGCGTGACGCCGCCCGACGCGTCCCTGGGCTACATGCTCTCAGAGGCGCAAAGCGTATTCGGGCGCGCGCCGTGGTACGCGCTCACCACGGGCGGCGTTATGATACTGTTCCTCTTCGGCGTGGGGCTCATCGGGGAGGGACTGCGTTCCCGGGAAGGAGACGCTCTATGAATACTTTGCTGTCGATTCGTGATTTGCGCGTCCGGTTCCACAACCGCGCACGCGACGCGGTATCGGGGATATCGCTGGACATCGGGCGCGGGGAGATTGTCGGCCTCGTCGGGGAATCGGGCTCCGGCAAGACCGTCACGGCGATGAGCGTCGCCGGACTGCTCCCCCGCAAGCGTTGCGACTGCTCCGGTACCATCCTGCTGGAAGGTACCGAACTGCTGCACGCCGACCGCCGTACTTTGCGCGGCGTACAGGGGCGCTCGATAGGCGTCGTGTTTCAAGACCCGCTGAGCTGTATGGACCCGCTGATGAAAGTCGGGGCGCAGGTAGAGGAGACTTTGCTGTTGCACACGGACTATTCAAAAGCCGAACGCCGCCGCCTCGCGCTGGAAGCGTTGGCGGCGGTCGAACTGCCCGACCCGGAGCGGGTCTACGCGAGCTGGCCCCACGAATTATCGGGGGGTATGCGGCAACGGGCCTGTATCGCGGCGGCGGTGGTGATTCGCCCGGCGCTGTTGCTGTTGGACGAACCCACGACCGCCCTTGACGTGACCGTACAGGCACAGATTCTGGCGCTTTTGAAGAAGCTCAACCGGGAGAGCGGAATCTCCATGCTGTTCATTTCGCACAACCTCGGCGTGGTACGCAAACTCTGTACGCGCGCGGCGGTCATGCAAGAGGGCGTGATTGTCGAGGACGGCGACACCGAACGCGTATTCCGGCACCCCGTACACCCCTACACGCGCCGCCTTATCGACGCCATCCCCACGCGCGACGGAAGAAGGCGCTCGGCATGACCACCGAACCCGTACTGACACTCCGGCACGTCGTCGCGGGCTACCGGGAGAGCGGGCTGTTCGGGCGGCGGCGGGTTCGCGAAGTCCTGCACGACGTGTCCTTTGAGGTGTACCGGAACGAGATACTCGGCCTCGTGGGGGAATCGGGCACGGGCAAGTCGACGCTCGCGCGCGTCGTATTCGGTATGCTGGCCCCCGAAAGCGGCGAAGTCGTACACCGTACCGAATGCCCGCAGATGATTTTCCAGGACCCCTACAGCTCCCTGAACCCGTTCTACCCGGTGTCGTGGATACTCGAAGAACCGCTACGCCTCGGCGGCGTGCGCGACACGCCCGAACGGCGGCGGCAAGTCCGCGAAATGCTCGCGCGCGTCGGCCTGCCCGACGAGTGCCTGTCGGCGAAGCCGGCGGAGCTCTCCGGCGGACAGCGGCAACGCGTCTGTATCGCGGCGGCGCTGTTGCGGCGGCCCCGCTTCCTGATTGCCGACGAGCCCGTGTCGGCCCTCGATGTCACCATACAGGCGCAGATTTTAGCGTTGCTCAAATCCCTGCGCGAAGAATTCGGATTGAGCTTCCTGTTTATCTCGCACGATTTGAACGTCGTCTACCAGCTCTGCGACCGCGTACTGGTCATGAAACAGGGGCGCGTCGTGGAACAGGGCACCGTCGCGGAGGTGTTCGCGCGCCCCCGACACCCCTACACCCGCGAATTGCTCGCCGCTGCCGAATGATAGTTGTCCCCTCCCTCGTGCGCGGGGGAGGGGCGTTTATCCACTTGTTACTGTGCCCGTAGTGTGGTAAACTACGGGCGGAAGGTGATTGTTATGCTGAAAGTTTCAACATCTGAACTGGCCGCCGACATTAACCGCTATGTCTCCCTGCTTGGCTACGGGGATATTCTGATTACGCGGAATGAAAAACTGGTGGCGCGTCTGACATCCGCAGACACGGACGCCTTATCCGACGAACCTGAAAAGGTAGCGCGAATCTCCGCCGCAAAAGCGCTTTTCGGCATTTTGCCGCCGGACGTGGATTTGGAACGCGCCAGAGAGGAGCGCCTCTTGTGAAAATTTCTTTTGACACGAATGTCTTGCTGGACGCCATCGCCCAGCGTGCGGGGTTTCAGGAAGCGCAGTCTCTGATTACGCTGGTCGCGGAACAGCGGATAGAAGGACTGGTTGCGGCAAGCAGTATTACGGATATTTACTATATCGCCAGAAAGACGATTGGGGATGAGCGCGCCAGAGAGGCCGTCCGGAACCTCTTGAGGATATTTGAAGTTTCCAGTGTGGACGGCACCGCCTGCCTGACCGCTTTGGACGTTCCCATGAAAGACTATGAAGACGCGGTTTTGGCGGTATGCTCCGCCAGAGCGAACGCCGATTTCATCGCCACCAGAGACCGGGAATTTTTGGAGGCGGACAGCCCCGTACCGACAAGAAGACCGCAAGATTTGCTGAATCTGATAGCGAACGGGACGTAATAAAAATTGCTTAACCGCTCGAGTAAAAAATTTTCGCAAGGCGGTTGCAAGCGCGCGCGTTTGGGTTTATAATACCCCGCGAATTACTGACGTTAGGGGAGAAACCTTTTCTATGCGGAATGAACATCTAAGAAACGTCGCGATTATCGCCCACGTAGACCACGGCAAGACGACACTCGTCGACGAAATGCTCAAACAGGGCGGCGTATACAGGGCCAACCAGGAAGTCGTGGAGCGCGTGCTTGATTCCGGCGACCTCGAACGGGAGCGCGGCATTACGATTCTTGCCAAAAATACCGCCGTCCGCTACGGCGATACCAAAATCAACATCGTCGACACCCCCGGCCACGCCGATTTCGGCGGGGAAGTCGAGCGCGTCCTGAAGATGGTCAACGGCGTGATTCTACTCGTCGACGCGGCGGAGGGCCCCATGCCCCAGACGCGTTTCGTACTCTCCCGGGCGCTGGAACTCGGGCACCGTGTCATTGTCGTACTGAATAAGATTGACCGCCCCGACCAGCGCGTGACGGAAGTCGTCGACGAAATCCTCGAACTGCTCATGGATTTGGACGCCACCCCCGAACAGTTGGACAGTCCGATGCTGTTCTGCTCTGGGCGCAACGGAAC
>CAMHBH010000098.1 GCA_946183175.1 uncultured Oscillibacter sp. | reverse complement strand
TCGGTAACGTTTTGTTTTCAAATTGTTCACATTTTTTTACTCCAAAGCCCTTGCATTCTGTCGGGAAATGGGGTATACTGTCAGCATAGGAACACATAGGGCGGCGGCTCGCGGGATGGTACCAACATCACGCAAGCCTACATTGAGTGAGAGCTGTTAATCGAAACACTCAACACACCGGACTTTGTCCGGACCGCGAAGTCATTATACCCGTATCAAGGGCGTTGTTGCAAGCAGGGGGACGTTGCCGAACTCGGTTTCCCTCGCCGGACGCGCCGCGCGGGTCGTGACGGTCGCGGAGTACGCTTTACGAGGGAAATCGGCGCGGTTTGCTCCGAATGCCTTCCGGGCGGCGTTGAGTGCAATCACTTGACGCCGCCCCGTGTGTTCTGACAGAACCGCCGGAGTGGGACACCCGTCCTGTATCCGGCCTGTCAGGACTACATGTCAAGGAGGGCAAACTATGAAAAAACTGAATACCAAGGGCTTCACGCTGGCCGAACTGCTGATTGTGGTCGCGATTATCGCCGTCCTCGTCGCTATCTCCATCCCCGTGTTCTCGTCCCAGCTGGAGAAGTCCCGCGAGCAGACCGACATCGCCAACATCCGTGCCGCCAAGGCTATGGCTGTTGTGGGTGCGATGGACTGGAAAGTCGATGTCGGTGGTACATTGGTTTCTATTGGAAATAGCGCAACAAAGGTCTATTACTATGATGCCGCTAAGGGCACATTCGCAACAGCTTCTAAGAAGTCTACTGTCTCTCCCTATGGAAAGGGAACCACAGCAGATGGTGGATGTCAGGCTGTCGCCTTGGGTACTACAACTACTACGGCGGTTTATTCTAAAGGCGTAGACGCGCAGAATAAGGTTCTGAAATGCACGTTTACAAAGGCTGGTGCAACCTATCAACTCGAATGGGAGTAAGGAATAACGCGTGCCAAGCGCAATAACTAAAATCCCTGCCGGACGCCGTTTTTCGGCGTCCGGCTTGCCATATCAGGAAGGTGAAACCATTGAAACAGCGATTGAAAAAGTCCTTGGAAATCTTCCCGGTTGCCTTTCCTCTGGTCTTTGTGCTTCTGTTTTTCGGCTATCTTCCGCCGCGCTTTGATGTGGTTTTGTACACGGATAACATTATTGGAGAGGGTATCTGTAGCACTTATCTTTCTTCCCCGACGAGTTTTTCCCCGTTTTATGAGAGCGCTTTCTACTTCGGAAGCGAACTCAAACAGGTAACGATTCAGGGCTACCACTACGACGTAAACCCCATCGAACTGGATATTTCCGACGTGTCACAGGTTGACATACAGGGCTTTGATTTGGTAGTGTTCGGCATTCCAATCGGACATACCGACATGAAAGACATGATTCCGGAAGGTACCTTCGAGGGTATGACGGTTTCATTTCATGACGATATGGCGCGCCTGACGTTCGATAACCCCGACGAGAGTACGAGTATCGGCATAGACCCCTGTATTCCGCTGTGGTTCTGGCCCTGCTACTGGCTACTGCTTCTGGGGGTGTCGCTTCTGGTCTCCGTGGGGCTGGGCGCGCTGTGCGAACGTTACCCCGCTGTCCGTCCGCACCTGCTCGGCGCGTTCGGCATTATGGGCGTTATGCTCGCCTGCGCGTTCTTCTGCGGAAGTCTGCCCTATGTGAACTACCTCTATTTCGTCCTGAACTGGCTCCTGTTGTTCAGTCTGGCCCTGCTCCTCGGCGCGCTGACGGCTCCCTTTGTCGCGACGCCCCTTGTCATGGTGTTCACACTGATTTGGTATATCGCCAACTACTACGTGATAGCCTTCCGGGGCAAGCCCGTCATGCCCGCCGACTTGAAGGCAATCGGCACCGCGCGGGAAGTGCTCGGCGGCTACAGCCTCGTCCCCCCGTGGCAAATGCTCCTCGGCGTCGCCGTGACGGCGTTCTACTGCGCCGCCGTCGCGCGGGCCTACTGGGCGAATCGCGGGGAGGGCGTGCCGTTCCGCGCCGAACTCCCACGCCGTGGACTGTTCGCCGCCGTCGCCGTCCTGCTGATTGCGCTCGGCGTACACAACCCGATTTTCGATTCCCTGACCGCGTTCCAGTGGGACGCCGTATTACTGAAAGAGTTCCACCGGGAGGGCATGGTCTTAACGTTCCTGAACAGCGCGTTCAGTTCGAGAGTGACGACGCCGGAGGGCTATTCGCGGGAGGCCGTGGCGGAGTACCTGTCGGAGTACGGGGACGCGCCGACGCCCACGGACGGAGTACGCCCGACGAATATTATCATGGTCATGAATGAGGCGTTTTCCGACCTGCGCGACGTGGGGCTTTCGGCGGAAATTGATGTCATGCCGTTCATCGACAGCCTGCGGGAGAATACCGTAGAGGGCAACTTGTACGTGTCTGTCTTCGGCGGCGGGACGTGCAACACCGAATTTGAGGCCCTGACCGGGAACAGCCTCGCGTTCATGGGGCCGGGCGCGTACCCGTACACGGAGAACGTCACGGACGCGCTGTTTTCGCTGGCGTCCTACTTCCGCGACGCCGGATACCGTACCGACGCATTCCACGCCAATGAGGCCGCGAACTGGAACCGGAACATGGTCTATCCGAATCTGGGCTTTGAACGCTTCCACGCTGTCGACGAGTTCCCGCCCTTCACCGATGAGCTGTACTTGCACGGACACCCCGCCGACATTGCCGATTACCTGTTCATGGAGGACGTGGACGCCGAATCCGCCGGGACGCCCCGTTTCCTGTTCGATGTCACCATGCAGAACCATTCCGACTACCAGCGCTGGGAGGACGTGGCGGAGGCCGATTCCGTGCGCGAATACGGCTCCGAACTCTACCCCGACACGCGGATTTACCTTTCTTTAGTGAAGGCTTCCGACGACGCCGTACAGCAACTCGTAGAAACCTACCGCGACAGCGACGAACCGACGATGATAATCTTTTTCGGCGACCACCAGCCGGGCCTCCCCGCTGTCGCGCAACAGGAGTTCCATACCGAGCTGTTCAGTCAGATGGACATTTTCCGGACAAAGTTCTTTATCTGGACGAACTACGAGACACCGGCAGAGGAGCATGTGCAAATCAGCGCGAATTATTTGCCGTGGCTGATTCTCGAACGCGGGAATTTCCCGTTGCCGCCCTATGTCCGGATGTTGAAGGAAGTCCACGAGAAATACCCCGTGATTTCGTCGCAGGGTGTCATGGACGCCGACGGCGTAATTTATAGCGGGGTGGCGGAGCTGTCCGGCGAACCGCTGATTCAGAAGTACCAATATGTGCAGTACGCGAACCTGTTCGACGAACTCGACGCGGCGTGGTTCGCGGCCTGATGGAACGCCTCCCCCGGAAACGGAGGAGGCGTCGTCATATCAAGTCCCCGGCGGAATCCGTGCGCAAGGGGAGCGCGGCGAAAATCTCGGCTTCAATCGCGCGGTACTCCGTCGCCGTCCGGAAGCGCCGCATAGCCTTGTTTAACCGCCGGGCGTCGTCGAACAGGTGAATCAGGTAGAACCAGACTTCCCGCATACGTTGCGCGGCGTGTCCGGTCTGCCCGTCGTAGAAGGCGGTATAGGCGTCGAACAGCGCCGACGTAAAGGCGCGGAGTTCGTCGCGGGAGGCGGGCGGCCCGCCCCGGAGTTTCCGGAACAGCGCCGGGTCGGCAATCGCCCCGCGCCCAATCATGACGGCGTCGGCGTCGGGGAAGCGTTCCGCGAACGCGGCAACCTCCTCGACAGTACGCAGGTCGCCGTTGTACGAAACCGGGTTGCGGCTCTCCCGCAGTGCGTAGGCGAACGCGTCGCAGTACAGGGGGCCGCTGTACTTGTCGCTCCTGACGCGTACATGGAGCGTCAGACTTGCCAGCGGGTAGCGGTTGAAAATTTCCAGCAGGCGCGGGAACTCGTCCGGGTCGGCGTAGCCGATTCGCGCCTTGACCGACAGCGGAATACAGGCCTTCCCACAGGCCCCGTCAAGAAGCGCGTCGAGGGCGTCCGGATTCGCGAGCAGTCCCGCGCCCTTGCCCTTCGCCGTAATCGTCCCCGACGGACACCCCGCGTTCAGATTCAGTTCCCCGTAGCCGTAACTCCGCGCCGTCTCCGCCGCCCATACCAATTCCGGCGCGCGGTTCGTCATCACTTGCGGGACTAGTACCGTGTCCGGGTTGTTCTCCGGCAACAGCTCCGCGCGCTCCCGCTTGGTAATGAGGTGCTCTTTCGTCGGAGAGAAGTACGGGATAAAACAACGGTCGGCCCCGCCGAAATACTGTTGCCATACGCGCCTGTAGACCGCTTTCGTGATACCGTCCAGCGGCGCGAAATCGTAGCGTCGTATCATTTCGCGCGCTTGAGGACTTCCAGCAGAAAGCGCCATACGCGCTGTACCGACGAAATGCGCATACGCTCGCGGGTGGTGTGGATGTCGAGGAGGTCGGGGCCGAACGACACGCAGTCGAGGCCCGGAATCTTGTCGGCGAAGTAGCCGCACTCAAGGCCCGCGTGTACGGCCTCTACTTTCGGCTCCGTGCGGTACAAGTCCCGGAACGCCTCCACGCAAAGCTGACGCACGGGCGAATAGGGCTGAAAGCTCCAGGCGGGGTAGTCGCCGCTGATACGTAGCTGTCCGGTCACGCCCGATTTCCGTCGCCCGTTGCCCGATTCCGTCAGCGTCCGGAGACGCTCCACAAGCGCGGCCTTCTCGCGGGTGTCACTGCTCCGCACACAAAACGACGCCGTGACGGCTTGCGGTTCCGTGCGCAGGATACCCAGATTCAGCGACGTTTGCACGAGGCCGGGCAAATCGGCGCTCATGGACTGTACGCCGTTCGGCGCGGCGGAGAGAAAGTGTACGATACGCTTTGTGGTGTCGGCGTCCATGCACATCACGGCGACGGAGTCCGTGACTTCCACCGTCAGGCCGGGGTCGGTGTCCCGGAACTCCCGGCGAAGCGTCTCGGCGTACTGCTCCACCGCGCGGCGTACTCCCAGCGGTTCCGGGGTGACGATTTCGCCGTCTGCCGCGACGGGAATCGCGTTATCTTTCGCGCCGCCGCTCGCGCGTACCAGCCGCACGGACGCCGTATTCGACGCCTCCCGCAGAATACGCCCTAACAGCATATTGGCATTGGCGCGGCCCTTGCCGATTTCCATGCCGGAGTGTCCGCCCGTCAGGCCGCGTATCGAAATATGCAACGCGCTCCCGGCGTCCGACGCCGACTCCCAGCGCGGCGTAAAGGCACAGGTTGCCGTACACCCGCCCGCACATCCGGCGGTAAAAATCCCCTCCTCCTCGGAATCGAGATTCAGCATACGCCGCCCGCGCAGACGCGACGCGTCGAACGCCGCCGCGCCTAACATGCCGATTTCCTCGTCGGAAGTCATGACGCATTCAAGCCGGGGGTGCGGGATATTGGTTTCCTGTAGGATTGCGAGCATCATGGCAATTGCGATTCCGTCGTCGCCGCCGAGGGTCGTCCCCTTCGCCGACAGGAAATCGCCGTCCATGCTGAGCTGTAGCGGGTCGCGCTCCATGTCGACGGGAGACCACGCTTCTTTCTCACAGACCATGTCCAAGTGTCCCTGTAAAATGAGGGTTTCGGCGTTCTCGTAGCCGGGGTACGGCGGCGACACGATTACAATATTATTCGCGCTGTCCTGCCAGTGTTCGAGGCGGTACGATTCGGCGAACGCGGCGCAAAAGTCGCTGATGGTTTTCGTATGCCGCGAGCCGTGCGGGATACAGCACAGCGCCTCGAAGTAGCGGAAAACGGAAATCGGCATGACGTATTCTAACACGGGTTTCATCCTTTCTGGTTACTGGTTACTCTTTCTCCCACGGGGCGCGCTGGACTGCCGAACCGCCGAGGCCGAAATCGTCGGATACCGTTCCGGTATCGCGTTTGAGCATGGTTTCCATGACGCGGATATCGCTGTCAATGTCCATGGTGTCGGCCTTGTAGAGTTCGTCCAACTGGTGGGAGAAGCCTTTTAGAATCATGTCCATCGTATCGGAAATGCGCTGTTTCGATTCGCGCAGATTCTCGCCCTCGACGCCGGCGGCCTCGAATTTCGCGTAGGAATCCAACAGCTTTTGCGTCGTGGGCAGATAGTACGTCATAAACGTGTCCATGCGCTTGGCCTTTTCGGGGTCTTCCTCCATCGCGCGGAGAATCCGCCCGACGATATCCTCTAAGCGGTCGATTTTCGCCGAGAGAATCGGGTCGGCGATACGGTCGTTTGCGCGGCGGATGTCGCGCAGAATCCCGGAATAGCCCTCGCTGACTTCCACGGGGGTCTCATCCCGGATGTCGCGGGCGTGTTTCTCCTGCCATTCTTTGTCGGCGTCCGTGCTCTTGAACAGGTAGCCCAATTCCTGATTCAAGTACGCGCTGTTGCCGAAGTAGTTCAGGGTCAGCATTTCCCGCAAGTCCTTCTCCACCTGCTTGCGCGGTACGCCCGAAATTCGCGACAGTTCGTCCATGTCCACGGCCTCCCGCTCGCCGATAACCGGCAAATAGGCGGCGTAGCGCTTCTGTTCGTGGTCGGTCTTGAAGGCGTTGAAGCACAGCGCCGCGCCGCCCAGAATGAACGCTATCGCCGTAAGGAGGCCCGCCGTGGATTCCGCCTCGATTTCGTCCCACATGTTCAGGAAGCTAATCAGCGCCATGAGCACGCCGAGAATTTTCATCCAGCCTGTACGGACTTTTTTCGGGTTCGGGGGAATCGTGATGTGTCGCGAGAAATCCGCCTCCCGGGCGTCGGCGTACTTCGGCTTATTGATACGGGTATCGACTCTCTCGGCGGGTAACTGCATGGGCGCGTACTGCTGTAAGGACGGCTCGTTCAGGGCCGTGGACTGCTTCTGTCCGGCGAAGAGCTTCAGGAGAAGCACTATCAGTCCAATCGGGGCGTTAAAGACAAAGGCCACGACCACCAGCCACCACGGGATTTTCTTCCCGTCGAAATTTTTCAGGAAATCCATGTTGTCAGTCCCCTTTCTTCCGGAACGTCTGCCGGGAGCCGTCCTCGTGGACGATAACCAGATTGTCAAGCTGGCGCTGTAGATTGCCCGTCACGGCGTCGAGGTACTCCCGGCGGAGGCGGGCGCGTTCGCGCTGTTCGTCGTCGGAGAGCGGCCCCGCCTTGGCCTTGCGCGCGAGTTCGTTGATACGGTCTATTTTCGCCTGTTCCATAGCGTTCCTTTCCGCGTCGAGATAACGCGTGATAAAAATCGGAAAGCGTCCTTTCGCGTCAGAGAAAGCGCGTGATAAAAATCGGAAAGCGTCCTCTCCGCGTCAGAGATAGCGCGTGATGAGAATCGGAAAGCGTCCTTTCCGGGTGGGTTCGCCGACGCGCGAGAGTACGAAACGCCCGTAGCCCCGCGCCGTGATACAGTCGCCGGGTTTGAGGGGGCGGTCGGGTTTCGCGCAGTCCGTCCAGTTGACTTGTACGCGTCCGGCGTTGACAAGTTCCGTTGCCTTCCCGCGCGGAATCCGGAACCCCGACGAAATCACGGCGTCCAGCCGCACCGACGACACCGTGTCGCGGAGTTCCTGTACGGCGCGCTCCGGGACGGTTACGGCGTCAAGTTCGAGCGCGGAGACTTGCAAGTGTACCCGTCCGGCGGCCTCCCAGTTTTGCGACAGGAACTCCCGCACGGTGTCGAGTACGAGCACGTCCGCGCTGTTCGCGCTGACGTAGATATCCCCGGTTTTGCCCCGGACGATACCCAGCGCCATTAAACTCCCCAACAAGTCGCGGTGTGAGAGCGATTCGCCGTCGCGCCACGCCGCCCGCAGTGCCCGTACCGGAGACAGTTCCGGCGTCAGCGCGTCGCGCTCCATCCAGTCGGGGAGGAAGCACAACACCCGCCGTTCCGCGCCGTCGACGCCGCCCGTAAACACGTAACTGTCCTCCGCCGCGCCCGAAAGCGTCAGCAGATTCCGCACAAGCGCCTGTTCGCGCGGGGAAAGGAAGTCAGTCGAAACGGGCGCGCCGTGGTTGCGGGCCTGCCGCTGTCTGTCCAGTACGCGCGCGAGTAACAGCCGGTCGTCGCCCTCTGCCCGCAGACGGTCTAAGAGTGATGTCTTGTCCATGTCCTCCCCCCTCTCCACGCTATTATAACGGTTTCGCGCCGCGAAAACAAGCCCCGTA
>CAMHBH010000097.1 GCA_946183175.1 uncultured Oscillibacter sp. | reverse complement strand
GCGGCCTTAAAGGGCGCAATTGCCGGATGGAAGCGCATGACCGTGCGCACGTCGTTCTTGGCGGCGTCTACGACTTCCTCGTCGTAGGCCTCCACCAACAGCGCCAGCGTCATGCGGTCGGCCCCCAGCGACGGCTCGATAACGTAGGGGATGTAGTGCTCGTTCTTCTCCTGGTCGTAGTAGGTCAAATCCTGCCCGGAATGCTCCTGGTGTTGCGTCAGGTCGTAGTCGGTACGGTCCGCGACGCCCCACAGTTCGCCCCAGCCGAACGGGAACAGGTACTCGAAATCGGTCGTTGCCTTGGAATAGAACGCGAGTTCCTCGGGGGTGTGGTCGCGCAGACGGAGGTTTTCTTCCCGGATGTTCAGGCCAATCAGCCAGTCATGGCAGTATGTGCGCCAGTATTGGAACCACTCCAAATCGGTGTCGGGCTTGCAGAAAAATTCGAGTTCCATTTGCTCAAATTCGCGGATACGGAAAATGAAGTTCCCCGGCGTGATTTCGTTCCGGAAGGACTTCCCCACCTGACAGACGCCGAACGGCAGTTTGCGCCGTGTCGTGCGCTGGATGGCCGGGAAGTTGACGAAAATGCCCTGGGCGGTCTCGGGGCGGAGATAGACTTCGCTGGCGGTGTCCTCGGTGACGCCCTGATGGGTCTTGAACATCAGATTAAAGCGTCGAATGTCCGTGAAGTCGCTCTTGCCGCAGCCCGGGCACGGCACGGAGTGTTCCCGGATGAACGACACGAGCTCCTCCTGCGTCATGGCCTCAACCGTCACGTCCAGGTTATTCTCCTTGACGTACTCCTCTACGAGTTTGTCGGCGCGGTGGCGCATTTTGCACGCGCGGCAGTCAATCAGGGGGTCGTTGAAGGTCGAGACGTGCCCGGAGGCTACCCACACTTCCGGATTCATGAGAATCGCGGCGTCGAGGCCCACGTTGTAGGGGTTCTCCTGCACGAACTTCTTCCACCACGCGCGTTTGACATTGTTCTTGAGCTCCACGCCCAGGGGGCCGTAGTCCCAGCTATTGGCGAGGCCGCCGTAAATCTCACTGCCCGGAAACACGAATCCGCGCCCCTTGCACAGCGCTACAATACGCTCCATGGTTTTCTGGCGATTATCCATAGACTGTCCTCCTGCTCGTCCGCCGCTCTCAAAATAAAACGCCCCGGCCTTTCGGCTCAGGGCACACTGGAACGGGTTTTCTCGTCTCCGTGCGGAAACGCTGTCCGGTTTCTTTGACGCCGAAAAGCCGCGTCTGGCGGCTTTACACCGTCGCATACTATACCATGACGGCGGGGGCTTGTCAAGGCGGAAAAGCGTGTCAATTTGGTAACAGCGCGCGCAAAGCCATTCCTGACACCGCTCCGCGTGGCGCAAGCGCAAGCCCTCCCCGCGACGGGGAGGGCTGTTTTTACGCGTCGGGCTGTTCCGGTACGGTCTCGTTGGGCTGTTCCGGCGCGGGCGGATTCTCTGCCACGCGAGGCTGTTCCGGCGCGGAGACTTTCCCCGGTTTCGCGCCCCGGGGCCGGAGCGCGCGCGGACGCGCGGCGTCGGCCTTCCCGGACAGAAGCACAAGCGAATCCTGGCTCGCGGCGGCGGAATCGCGGTTGGCGTCCGCCGCCTGCAACAGCTCACTGCGCAGAATCGGGATGACTTTCGGCGCGTCAATCGCAAGCCGTACGCTCCCCTCGTTGATGTCCAGCACCGTGACGTTGATGTTCTCCCCGATGACGATGGACTCCCCCGACTTGCGGCGCAGTATCAGCATGGCGGGGCCTCCTTCTGCTCGGCGTCCTCCCCGCGCTGGAACTCGCTGAGCTGGTGGCGCATGTGCCACGCGGTATTCTCAAGAATGACCTGCATGGCCTTCCCGGCGTCGTTGATGGCGACCGGACAGCGCATGTTGACCGTACTCGTCGGCACGGGTTCCTTGACGACGCACATGACGTAGTAGAAGAGGTCCTCGCTTCTCTCCACGCCCAGGAATTGCAGTTCCTCCTCCTGCAAGACGGGGGCGTAACTGCCGTCGAGGGAAAAGGGGTCCATGAGGATGAAGGACAATTGCGGGGTCTTGACGCTTTGCAGACTGAAGAGGGTGCCGTTTTCCGCGAAGGGGAGCAGGAGGAAGGACTGTTCGTCCTCGAATCCGTAGAGCCCTTTGGGGAACGTCAGCAGTTCGTCGGGTTCGTAGGTGATTTCGCCGAAATATTTTGTATCTGTTTTCATGCGCACTACCTCCGGGCCTCGGAAGGCACCTCACGCGTTCACGTCCACGGGCTGGTAATTCGGGTCGGCGGAGCGCGGGACGTAGATAGGGCCTCCGGTGTATTTGATGGTCAGGCTGGGCTTCTGGGCGATGGAGATTTCGATGTCGCCGGGGGTGAACTTGAACTCGCCCCGGTCGATTTTCCAATCGAAGTTGAGTTTGTCCATGGCGTAGCGGATTTGCATGGCCCCGTCCTCCCAATTGACGCTGACGCCGGTGGAGGGCTGGATATCGGGGGCGGTATAGCCGCTGCCGCCGCCCTGTCCGGGCATGGGGGCGGCCTGGGGGATGCTCTGGCCGATACGGGCGCTGAGCTGAATCTGGCCCTGTTCGGCGTAGGCGGACGTGGCCTGGTACTGCGCCTGCGCGGGCTGCTGGCCGACGGCGGCGCTGACGGCGGCGTTGGCGGCGGAGAACCTACCGCCCCGCTGTTCAAAGGTGTCGAGCTGGACCTGAATCGGGCGGCTTCTGACATCTACGCCGCCCTGTTCGGAACGGCTGATTTCCATTTCGGCGGTGCCGCGCGTGTACTCCAGAGAGGCGTTTGTTGTCTTAAACTGCAATTCGATGGGCACACTTTTGATTTCAATCAGGGGATACATTGCGAAAGCACTTCCTTTCTTGGTTCTGCAATGCTTTTATGGAAGCGTACGCCTCCAAAGGCGGACGCCGGCGGGGACGCCGCGGGATTCCACAGCGCGAGGAACTGTGAATGCGGGCGGTCGTCCCGGTCAGAGACGCCTTTTTTACAACGGTCACTTGAGGTAGTCGAAGAGGGTCTGGGAGACCAGTTCGTTTCCGATTTTCAAGGCGGCTTGGTAGCAATACTGCGCCCAGAACATTTCCGTAACGGACAGGGCCGGGTCCATCTGTTCCAGTTCCGAAATCTCCGTGTTGAGCACGAACTGCGTCTCCTCCAGGTGGTTGAGGTTAATCTGGAGATATTCGCTGTCGGAGGAGAGTTTGACGTGCTGTTCCTGTACGCGGTGAATGGCGTCGTGGAGCTTTTGGGTCAGCACTTGCGCGCGTTCGGCGTCCTCGGCGTCGGCGTACTCTCCGGTGTCGCGGTCGCAGTCCTGAAAGATGTTGCCGAGTTCGTTCATAAGGACGGCGAGGTTCAGGGGGTCGCCGTCCTCGTCGAGGCCGTAGCCGAGGAACTCAATCCCGGAAATGGAGGAGTTGAACGCGCTGCTGTCGACCACCTGCCCGTTTTCGTCCTCCTGAATGCCGAGCCCCACGTCGACGTACCCGGTTTCATGGGCCATTTGCTGGAGCTTCTCGTAGTCCTCCGTGCCCTCGGCGGCGCTGACATCCACGCCCCGGTAGAGCAGTTCGCCGTTGTCGCCCCACGAGAAGGGGACGTTCATCCCGTCGATTCCGGCGAAGACGAACTCCTCGTTGTAGCGGACGTTCATGCACATGACCATGGACTCCGACTTCGTGATGAGGTCGCCGCCGAGAATCGCGCGACCGGAGCCGGTGGTGTCGGAGATGGCGTTCAGGCTGGATTGGATTCCGTCCAGACTGGGGGAGGAGCCGTCGCCGTCGACGATGGCCCCGGCGGAAGTCCAGCCCATTTGGAACTTGTTGAGCAGGTAGTTGGTGTTGTCGATATGGTCCTGAGCGCGCCAGTAGGAGCGGCGGAGCTGGAAGGCCTTGCTTGCCCCGGCGGGGTCCTCGGCGGACGAGCTGAAGTTCCGGGTCGTCTGAACTCGTTCCATAGTGTCGTACACTTTCGCGTTGATGTTGGTCAGGTTGGTGCGGTAGGAGCGCATTAAACCGTTGGTCGTGACACGAAATGCCATTCCGTTTATCCTCCTCTCTGTCAGACCGCCATGCCGTTGACCAGACGGTCAATCATTTCGTCGAAGGCGGTCATCAGGCGGCAGGCCGCCGCGTAGGAGCGCTGATACATCATCAGGTTCATGGCCTCGTCGTTGAGGTCGACGCCCATGGTGCCGTCGCGGTTGACGAACACCTCGTCGGCGGAGGCGGTGCGGTTGTCGTACATAATGTTCGCGTTGCGCTGGTCGCTTGCCAGGTGGGAGACCATGTGGTCAGTCAGCAGGGACTGGAAAGAGCCCGTGAAGAAGGCCTCGCCGGAGGCGGCTTCCTCGTAAACGTCCTCGGTATTGGGGTAGAAGACGTGGTTCCCGGTGAGGACGTTGCAGATATGCGTCAGGTTGTCCTTGGCGGTACTGGGCGGGTTGGGTTCTGTGGAGCGCAGGACGCGGAAGGAACCGTTGGCCCAGTTGCGGGAGATGGAGATGTTCGCGGCGGTGATTCCGGTGTCGTCGTTGCTGTTGCTGTGGTTGCTCAGCAGGATTCCGCCGTTGTAGTCGCTGTACTGCTCCTTTAGCTGGTAGCGGCTTTTGTCGCCGGTGACGATGTTGCCGTCGCTGTCGATAAACTCCAGCGTCCTGACGCTGTTGCCGTCCTGGTCGATGGATTCCACCCAGGTCGATTCGTAAACCGTCTCGTCGGGGAGCTGGTTGGCCTCGTTGAGCTCGTTGGCGAGGGTGTTGGCGAGCACGTCGAGGGTCTTTCGGTAGTAGGGGATTCCGCGCTTGCTTGCGGCGTTGGAGTCGCGGGCCAGGTCGGCCTCGGAGGCGAAAATGCCCTTTTCGGTGAGGATTTCGCGGTCGGCGAGGAGCGCGCCGCCGAGTTCGGTATCTTTGGTCTGGACTTCGCCGCGGAAGACCTCGAACTGGTGAATCTCGAACTGCCCGCCGGTGTCGAGGATGCGCAGGTCGTAGCGCGTGACTTCGCCCAGGGAGTTGACGTGCTTGTTGTGGTCCTTCTTGATTTCGGCGAGGGCGAGGGCGGCGTCCTCGGACTTGGTGTAGACCGTCGTGCCGTACTCGTGGACGGTGAAAGAGCCGTCCTCCTCGACTTCGGCGTGAAACTCCGTGCCGACGGCGTCCTTGTTCATTTCGGCGGCGGCCTCCTCGGCCTCCTTCATGTTGCGGTAGTGGATGATTGCGCCGTCCTCGTCGACGACCGCGCCGATGTCGCGGTTTTTGACGACGCCCAGGTCGTTTTCCTGCAACACGACGGTGCGCCCGTAGGCGTCGGTGAGCTCGGCGAGGTCGAGGTCATAGTTGGGGTTGTCGCCCTCGGTCGCGCCGTCGCGGAAGAGGACTTCGGAGGCGTAGCGCCCGTCGATAATGGTTCTGTGGGGCTCGGTGCCCGTCCGGACGATGAGCTTTTCGACGGACAGGCCGGGGCCGATTTCCTCCTCGCCGTACTCCACCTCAATTTGCAAGTAGGTCGACAAATCGTCCAGTAAGACGTTGCGCTGGTCGCGCTGTTCGAGGGCGCTGTCGCCGTAGATACTGCACTTGCGAATACTGGTGTTGAGTTCGCGGATACTGGAAATGATGTCGTTGACCCTGTCCATGTCCTCCTGCAACTTGTCGGTGCGGGTCTGCTGGAGGTTTTCGAGGTTGTGCGCGGTGAGGTTGAGCTGTTTGGTGAGGGTGGACATGGAGGAGCGGAACAGGGTGTCGTACTGGTCTTTGCCCGCGCCCTCGGCGGCCAGGGCGTTCATCTGGTCGATGGCGTCGTTGAACATGCCCTCGAGTACGCCTTCGCCGTCCTCGCCCTTGGCCACTTCGTCGAGGATGGAGGCGATGTTGTCCAGGCCGTCCTTCTTCGAGTCCAGATTCCCGACACTGCTGTTTTCGTTGCGGTAGCGGATGTCGAGGTAGATGTCGCGGGACTGGCTGACGCTCGGCACGAGAACGCCCGTGCCCATATGGAGCACGTTGGCGGTTGCGTAGCGGTCGGCGGAGGCCATATGTAGACTTTCCTGGTCGAGCGACTGCCGCGTGTAACCGTCCGTCTGTACGTTGGTGATATTGTTGCCGGTCACTTCCAGGGCCTTACTGGCGGCGTAGAGGCCGAGTTTGGCGATGGAGTAGGTGCCGAATGTGGAAACAAGGCTCATGGAACTTCCCCCTTTGGATTAGGTTCGGTAATCGGTGAACAGTCCGCCGCGCGCGCGGGGGCCGGTCCGCCCCGTGGGCGCTTTAGCCTCGATGAGTTTCTCGACGTTGTGCAGACTGCATTCGAGCGTGGCGCGGGCGGCGTCGGCGGCGCTCCGGTAAATGTCGCGTTTGGTCAGGAGCGCCTCGACGGCCTCGCGGGCGGCCTGGCGCAGTTCGGGCGGACAGCGCTCCGGTACCCCCGAGAGCGGCACCCCGCGCAGATTCAGCGCGGTGAGCATGCGTTCGCGCTGCTGTTCCATGCGGCGCAGGGTCAGGCCGATTTCCTGCTCCTCGCGCATGCACTCGTTGACGCTGAGCACGTCGCCGCGCTGGGCCGCGATATTCTTCGTCTTGGCGAGCACCGACAGGCGGTCGAGGTACTCGCCGACTTTTTCCAGATACGTGAAGAAGGCCTCGTAGAGTTCTTCCATTTAGCCGCCCTCCCCGAATAAAAGGATATTCCGGGCGGTTTCCATGCTGTCGGGGTGGTAGGTGCCCCGCCGGATTTCCTCCCGGAGCGCGGAGACGGAGGCGGAGGAAGTCGCGGTACGCACTTCGCGGTCGAGGCGGCTCCGGGCCTCCTTCGCGAATACCCGGCTGTTCTCCCCGGAGATGGTCACGCTGTCGAATCTCCGGGCGAGGGACGGCTTCTGGGATTGCGCCGCCACGGTCTGCGGCTGTTGATAAGCCCGCTGTAGCTCCACGGGCTTTGGGATATTGGTTGTCGTAAAAGTTCCTGAAATCGTCATCAGGGACGCCCCCTTTTCTGGGCCTCCGCGGCGGAAAGCGCGGAGGCCCAATGGCCTGTAGCCATAACTGCAAAAATACTATTCATAAGGATTATCGGAACATTCGCGCGAAAAATTAATAGGCGTCGCGTCTTTTTGAAAAAATTTCCCGCGCGCGAAAAGCCCCTGTCAACTGTAACGGCTGTACACCTGACAGGGGCACGATTCCTTTTTGCCGCCTTCCCTGACGCGGCCCCGCCGCGCGGCGGGGAGGCGCTGGTTATCCGGGGACGCGTACCACGCAGATGAGGTAGCCGCCGTCCCACGCGGCCCGAATGCGGGCCTGTCCCTTGCTCAGCGGTATCACGAGGCCGTTTTCGTCGACGGACGCCACCGACGGGTTTTCGCTTGTCCACGTAATCGGCCCGTCCACGCCGGAGACCTTCAACTGGTACTCGCCTTCCTCTACGGTACGGGTGAAGTCGGTGGTATTGAGTTTCGCGGCGGTGGAGGTGGAACCCGTAATCATGCGGGCCACGCAGAGGCCCTTCCGCACGCCGTCGGTGACAATCACGTTTACCGTCCCGTGGGATACGGCGGTAATTTTGCCGTTCTCGTCGACGGACGCCACCGACGGGTTTTCGCTTATCCACGTAAACGGCCCCGTACTGCCGCCCTTGACGCGTACCGTCGCGCTCTCGCCCAGCGTCCGGAGGGTGAAGTCGTGCGTACTCAGCTCGATACCGTCCGGGAGGGCCCTGGCGGCGGCGTAGTCCAGGACAACCGGCTCGGGTTCCGGTTCAGGGGCGAAAAACTCGTCCTCGTCGGGAATCGCGTCTCCCGATTCGGTGTCCACGCCCGGGAGTTCGTCGGTGTCTTCGGGCGGGGTGTCCGTATCCTCTACTGCCGCCGGGCCGTCGCCGCGCCGGGGCAGGGACGTGACCCCCGTCTCCGCGCCGATTTTCCCGTCGGTGAACTGGTAGAGGCGGTTCATCATCAGGTCGCCGTAGCGGAGGTAAATCAGAATGGCCGACAGGAGCAGAATAATCAGAACGAGTAAAAGCGTAATCAACGCGGAACCGCCCCGTTTCGGCGGCTGGCGTCGCGGGTCGTTGTCTTCCGGATAGCGCGGGTAGTTCTCGTCCATAGCGAATCTCCTTTCTACCGTACACTGTGCGTAGGCTAATCATAGCGGTTTTTGGGGTACGTGTCAAGGCGGATTTTGTGAACAA
>CAMHBH010000096.1 GCA_946183175.1 uncultured Oscillibacter sp. | reverse complement strand
TGTCGTTGACGGTTTCCCCGTCGGCGTCCGTGCGCGTGACCGTCACCGGGTAGGGGTACGCGTCCTCTTGCCGCTGGTGGAGAAGCTCTACGCCGCCCGCGCCGAAGTCCTTGACCCATTGGGAAATATCGAACCTGATACGCCACGCGTGGTGCTCCCAGCGGTGGCCCAGCGGGATGTCATGTGAAACGACTGTGTACTCCTGCATTGCTTCCTCCTTATCCGAAATTTAGTAATGAACCGCCCCGGTTGGTCTGCGTATACCATGCGTCCACGAGTTCCGGACTTCCCGGGTAAAGCCACGATTGCGAGGAGGTGTAGTAGGGGAACAGCATGAACCCCGCCCAAAAATGTATATTCGGCTCCATGTCGCGGCGCTCGAAGAAATGGACATTGTAATAGTAGTCCGTAGACTTGACCGTTTCCGGGAGCTGTACAATATGGCAGAGGGTCTGCGCGTAACTCGAGCCGGCGATACGGCGGAACTCCTGTTGAGGCGCGTTCCGGTCGGGGCCGTACTCGTAGAGAATCGTAAGCGGGTAGGGCGTCTGGATAGACAGTCTACTGACGAAGGTATCGAAGTCGCCAGCGGGATAGCGGAGGAGATTTTTCATCCCGGTGGCCCAGTTCTTCAGGAACGGCCCCATAGGACGCCCCGCAGTCGCGGCGAGACCGAAGGCCAGTCCATTAAAGAAACTCCGGTCGTCATACGGCATTCGCGACACCTCCCGGCGTAAGGACGCCCCAGAGCGTGAATTGTGTCAAGTCGGCGGCGTCGTCCGCAAGGTGGAAGCGGAACCAGATACGCGCGTAACCGTGAAAGAGTTTCGCCGGATTCGCGCGGAGGAACTCTTCCATAGGCGCTGGCGCTGTATAGGTTCTGCCGTCGCGGCTGTAGGCGGCGGTCACGTCCCCGGTGTACTCCGCCGTCATGAAGGTCAGCGCGTCGACGCCCGACAAATCGGCGAACCAGTCGAAATCGGCGGCGATTCCCGTCACGGACATGCGCGCAATCAGAGACGGGCGCGTGTACGGAACCCGTAAGCGGCAATGCAGGGACATCCCGGTGAAGTAGCCCGCCAGCCAGCTGTCCTCGTCCATGCTCACGCCTCCCCCCATGTGACGGTCGTCTCGTGCCCGACCATATCCGTAATTTTGCTCACGCGCCCGGACGCGTCGCGCTCTATGGTGTACTGGTTGTACAAGCCGCCGTCGAGGTCCTCTACGAAGCGGTAATAGCCCGGCGTGTTGACGCGCGAGAAGTCCAGTCCCGAGACCTTGCGCAGTCCCGTGAGCTCCATGTAGCCGTACTCGTCCACGCTGATTCCGGAGGTAGAGCCGTCGGCGTTGACCTGCGTCAAGTCGAACCCGCTCCCGGTATTTCCGCCGCCGCTTCCGGTTCCCTGCGACGCGCCCCCGGTCGCCGTACTCCCCGACGCCACGCCCAGCGCCGCCCGGATTTTGTCGGCGTCGTACTGCAAGCCGTCAATCGTCACCTTGCCGTCGGTCGTCATGCGGATTCCGATTTCCTTGTTGTCGGGCGTCAGGTAGCGGATGTCGAAGCCGTCGGCGGTCTTGAGTATCCACGCTTTGTTGTTGCCCTGCTGATTCCCCGCGCCGAAACGGTCAATGGGCGAGTAAATCCCGTTGACGGCCTCGAAGGAAATCGAACGCTTGACGGCCTCCTCGTAGGTGTAGACCGTGACCGGGTACTCCGTCGGCGTGGTCGTGGTGAAGATACGCTCCTGCTGTGCCGTAACCGGGTAGCCGTCCGCGCCGCGCGAGAGCCTCGACACGTCCACGGGCCAGAACAGCGGTTCGCCGTCGGGGTTCGCGGCCTGAATCGTGCCGCCGGTGGGGTGTCCCGTGACCCACTCCATGTTCTGCTGATAGATACGGATAAAATTATCGTCGGAGGTGTCGCGGGCCAGGTAGCGCGCGATACGCCGGGAAGTGTTGAGCGTGTCGACGGCGAGGTTGGCGATTTCGCCGTAGCCGGAGTAGAGGGCGTCGGCGGAGAGCTGTCCGGAGATGTCGACGTTGCCGTCCATCTTGATATAGCCGTACAACTCCTGTTGTCCCAGCCGGAGCGTGATTTTGGAGTAAACTTCCCCGTTGTCCGTTATCGTCGACACCGAAAGGCTGATTCCGTCGACGGCCTGCCGGATACTGGAAATGTCCCCCTCGGCGGTCGTGACGCGCGTCTCAAATCCGTCCGCCGTCTGTTCGAGCGTCGACACTCTCCCGTCGACGTTCGACACGTCGGCGGAAATCCCGTCGGCCCGTACTTGTAACGTCGCGATGTCCTGTCCGTGACGCTGTGCGAGTAATTCCAGCGCGTCGGCGCTCTGCCGGATGGCCGTCATTCTCCCGTTGAAGTCCGTCGCGACGCCGCCCGTGAGGGTGTCGGCGTAATGCTTCGTGGCGGCCTCGGCGTCGAGTTCCGGCTCCCGGTACAGGCGCAGAATGCCGCGCATAGTCCCGCCGTCCAACGGGAGATAGTCGCCGGAGACGCCGCCGCCCGTACTGCCTTCCCCGCCCCCGCCGCCGCTTTCGGAAAGTAACTGCTCCGCGCGCGGAAGCATGACGTTGTTGATATAGGACGCGATTTCCGTAAACAGCGACTGAATGTCGCGGCGGTTCTGTACTTCGCTGTGCTGATGGGTGGCGTAGTCGGCGGGGTCCTCCCAGTTCTTGGAGTAGTAGAGGCGCGGAATCAGTTCGGGGGTATCGTTGTCGGGCATTAGCGCTCCCTCCCTTCGTACCGGACGCGCAATTCTACGGAATACGGCGCTAAATTCTGTCCGGCGGTGTTGTTTTCAAGGCGCAGCGAGAAGTGGCGGACGTGTCTGCATTTGGGCCTCCGGCGGAATACCGCCGCGTGGCGCGGGACGCTCAAATCACGCACTTCCAGATTGCGGTCGGTCAGGCGGTCGTGGCCCTCTACGTACAGGCTCACGCGGTCGGCGCGGGTCTCGTAGTCGGTCTCGTAGAGTACGGCGACATCAGAAGGTGTGTCGGCACGGAGTGAAAATAACGCGGTGTCCACGTCTTTGAGGCGGTCGTAACTGCCGAAATTGCGCGCCGGGAACTGGTACGCTTTCCAGATTCCCTCCCCGAAATCGCTGCGCGTCGGCCCGAGGCGCACGACACGCACAGCGGCGTTGAACAGGCACGGCACCCCATCGCGTATCGACAGCGCGCGGGCGTCCAGGCCCGTGAAGTAGAACCACACCGGGTCGGAGTTCGACGAGATGGAGTAGTCCCAGAGCCAGACGTGCCCGTTGACGGCTAACCAGTAGCGTTTGCCGTCGTCGAGGGAGCAGACCGGGCCGCTTCCCGCGATACGCATATCGTAGAGCAGGCCGGGGCGGGTGTCCGAGCCGTTGACCTTCTCCGACAGACAGCGTACATTGTTCTCCCGCGCCGCCGACGAGGACAGTACCTGATACACCCCGCCGGAGGTGTTCGCGAACGTCAGATTGTTTCCGATGAGCTGTATAGACCGCGGCAGGTCACAGCCGATTTTGTCATTGACTGCGGAGTAAGTCACGGAGATTCTGTCGTAGCCGTTGGCGGCCTTTCCGGAAAGCGACAGCTTCCCGATTTTCTGCGACTGGAATACCAGAATCTGGTCGTACTGCCCGCCGAACCCGGTCACGTCGCCGCCGATGACGTTCCGCGCGTCGGCGGGCCAGTAGGACGCGTCGGGGCCGGATTCCGTCACGCCCGACCAGTACACGGTATCGCCCCGCCCCGCGACGATACAAAGCCTTTCGCCCGTGCCGCCCGCCACGGCGTACGGACAGTTCATGACCGCCGACAGCGCGGCGGCGTCCGCCTTGCTGTAGGTAATCTCCACGCGGGCGTTGTCGGGCGGGGCCTGCGTAAACGTCACGATTCCGGCGGCGGTGTCTACGCTGTAGTCGCGCCCCGCCGTGTAGGTCAGGCCGTCGACGGCGACGAGCGTCACGGCCTCCACGCGCTCCGCCGGGAGGTGGTATTCCAGTTGCCCGACATCCAGCGCGAAGGTGAGTACGGCGTCCTCCGCCGGGGCGGTGTTGAAGAGTACGCTTCCCGTGCGCAAGTCAACCGAGTACAGCGCGGGGCGAAGGAGCGTCGCGCCGACGTAGACCGCCGAAATACCCCGGAGATTTTCCGCCGCCGTGCGTCCCACGCTGAAAGCGCGTGTAAAGCCGTCTCCGTAGAGAATCACGTTTTCCGGTACGCTCGCGGGCCTGTAGCGGACGCGTTTCCGCGCCGAAAGCCGGTTCGCGGGCTGGTAATCGTCGCCCTGTCCGGTTGCCGGGTCGGCGTTGACAAGAACCGTCGGGATAAACGCCGTGTCGGCGACGCGGGAGACCTCGAACGGATTGTGTAGAAAGCTGTGCGTACTGTCATAGGTCAGCCGATAGAAGCCGCCCACGTTTTTATAGTACAGGTCGTTTCCGAACTGGAAGAAAGTCCCGGCGTTGCGCGGTACGCCGTGGTAAAGCGCGCTGTTACCGGTTACGACCTGCCGGAGTTGGTTCCAGACGCCGTGCCAGGTATAGAACGACGCGCCAATGTGCGCAATCACGCCTTCCTGAAATGTCGTAACGGCGTAGACGACATCGGAAGCGCCGAAACTGTAGCCGGAGTAGGAGCCCGCGCCGTAGCCGGAAGTGGCGTATTCCTGCCCGGGCCGCGACTGTAACACGCCGTCGTCCCACCAGAGATTCACGATTTCCGGCGACTCGTTGTCTTTGAGGTTGATTTCGGCGTCGCGGAGGTTCAGTCCGCCGTCGAGGGACGGGAAACGGAACGTCCGTTCCCGCTTACTGTTCGCCATAGCGCCACCCCCGTCAGAAGCCGTAAACGTCCTGGACAGCCCGCGTTTCCGCCACGAAAGCGGGCGTCAGACGGCTTAGACGCGCCTCGTACTCGTTCGACAGGGTCGTGTAGGCGAACTCGTCCTCCGTGCGCACGAGGCAGGCCGCCGCGTACAGGCACGCGATACGAACCGCCTCCGGGCTTTCGCCGAACTCGTACTCGTCGGCGGGGCTGTCGGGGAGCTGTTCCGGGTAGTGAAAGTATTCGACTAAATAGGTGCCCTCCGGGGTCAGGAGCGTGCGCCCGCCGAGAAGCTGGTATTCGTTCGTCAATTGCGGGCCGTCGCCGGAGAGTTTCCGCACGCCGCCCGAACAGAGCCGCCAGAAATCCCCCGGGAGAATGTGCTGTTTCCAGCCGTTGGAAAGCGTCTCTCCGTGTTCGAGGCGGCAGACGTTGCGTTCCGGGTACGGGCCTGTACGGATGTCGAGCAGGGCCTGGTTGATGAGACCCGGAATTTTCTGGATGGTGTCCGATTGGTGGTTGTACGCGGGCGAAATGACTTCCCCGGCGGTGCTGTACTGGTCTATCAGTTCGAGTACGGCCCGCTTGATGTTACGGTATTGCATACTTCCCCCTTTCCTTTGACCGCCGGGGGCCCCGGGAAGGGCCCCCGCGCGGATTGTCAGCTAGCGGAGACCGCCGTGCCGTGGTACCAGACCGCGTCGGCCTTCTCCGTGAGGATGAAGCAGTCATAGAGTACGCGCCCCTCGACGAGCCAGCCGGAAATGCCGGGCGGGTTGTCGTGGATTTTGTAGTCCTCCAACTGCTTCGGCGCGCAGGCCGCGACGGGGTGCGTCAGGATGAACTCCGCGCCCGTCGGCAGACGCGACGCCGGGACTTTCACAATCCGGGTACCGTCGACCTCGCCCATGACGCCCTTGGCAAGCATTAACTGCGAGGCGTTGCCGTAGCGCATGAACGCCGGGTCTTGCTTCAGGAGATTCGCGAACTTGTAGGAGCAGAAGCACACGCGCCCCATATCCGGCACGCCGTGGTTGCCCAGCGATTCCTGCGCGTTGAGGAGCAGTTCGTAGGCGTTGCTCTTCGTCGCGGCGGTCGTGGCGGTGTTGCCCTTCGTACACGCCGTAAGGGCCATCTTGCGGAAAATGTAGGTGTCGTATTCCGGTACGACGACTTCCCGGATTTGCCGGGAGAGGGCGCGCCCGGCGTCCATAGCCATCTGCGTCTGATTGCGGTCGGCGCGGTCGATGATGAACGAGAACGCGCGGTCGCGGGTCACGGTGAGTTCCTGTACGCTGTTGGCGAGGTCGGCGGGGGTGCCGTAGCGGTTACTCCCCGAGCGGGTGTAGTCGTTAAGGGACACGGTGGGAATGGAGTACACGTTCACGGTACGCACACCCGCGAAACGGTAGTCCTGATTGAGCGCGAGCGTGGCCTGAGAGGCAATCGCGAAACGCTCGTCGACCTTCCCGGAGTAGCGGGAGGCCAGATTTACAGTAGCGGCAGTCGGCATAAATCAACCATCCTTTCTGTCATTCGCCCCAGGTGTCGGAATCGAAACCGCGCGTGAAGTCGTCGACGGGCGTCGCGACGGCCCCGCCGCCCGATACGCCCTGTACGGGGGCGTGTTGCGTGATTTCGGCGTTGTGGCGGAGAATCTCATTCTCCCGGCGGAGGTTCTCGTACATGGCGCGGTAGTCGGGCGCGTCAACGCCTTCGCCTTGCGTCGCCGGGTTCGCGGCAACGGGTATGCCCGCGCCTTGCGGCACGGCGTCCGCGTCGACGGTTACGCCCTGCGGCGTAGGGTTCGTGTCGACACTTGCGCCCTGCGGCGTAGGGTTCGCCTCGGGTACTGCCTGCGGTTCGTGCATGGGTTACTCCTTTCCTGCTGTCAAGTGATATTACTTTATCCGTTCGTCTGCGCCGCGCGGAGTTCGTCGAGAAGTTCGGCCTTGCGCGGGAACAGCCGGTCGGGCACGCGTTCGAGATACTGTACGGCGGTTAAGAAGCCGTCGCGGCGGAGTTCGTCCAGCGTCTTCAACAACGCCGGTTCGTTGTAGGCTATCGTCTGGCCCACGTCCGCGCGGAGCGTCAGCCATAAATGCTTGAACTCCCGGAAATCGAAATCCGTCACGACGCCTTCGCCGTCGCGGCGCGTCACGACCGGGCGCGTGCCGTAACAGGTGCCCATCATGTCAAGGAGAATGCGCCCGATGTCCTCCAGCCACTCGTGAAGCCCCGCGCGGATGTTCTCCAGCGAGACTTCCGCGTTCGTCTGCAACAGCGCCAGCGCCGACGTATTCTCCGGGCGCGCGTTGCCTAGCTGTACGTCCGACACGCCCAGACATTCCTTCGTGTACGACATGGTCTTGTCGATAAGCGTGAAGATTTGCGCGCTCATCTCCGACGCCGGAATCGCCCCCGCCACCGACGCGACATTCTGTCCGGGTTGCAGTCCGCGTACGCCGATAGCCTGTCCGACTTCGTTCGTCCACGCGGAGATTAAGTCGGCGTTGTAGACGACGCGCGGGAAGGCCATTAACTGTATATGGCGCATGGCCGTGGCGAACAGCGTATTGATGAAAATCTGGTTGGGAATCAAGCCCGTGACGAGCGCCCGCCCGTGGTACTGGTTACGCTGTCGCTCCCAGTTGCCCCAGGCCACCGGGTACACCGAAAGCCCCGTGTCGATGTCCTCGTAGATGACGGCCTCGCGCGTGGCCTTCGTGACGTGTACGGTCGTCTCGTGGTTGCGTTCGACTTTCGTGTACAGCAGGACGTAGAGCGCGGTTTCGTCGTCCTCGTCGGCGACTACCTCCCCGGCGTCCCCCGCCTTGCGGTAACGTCTCGCCTCCCGGCGCAGATTCTCCACGCGGTCACGGCCTACTAACAGAATCCACGGTTGCCGCTCAACCCGGCAGTCCGCCGGATTCCCGAACATGACATTAATGCCGTCCACGAGTTCCATTTGGATTTCGCCGCGGCAGTCCCGGAAGGCCCCGGCCCCGCCGTAGGGACGCGCCGCCGGGTCAAACCAGAAGTGCGCGCAATAGTCGCCGGTCTGCGCGCCGTCGAACAGCGCGTCGCGGATTCGATACTCAAAGTGGAACTTCTCCAACAGGTTCGACAGCTCCGTATCGGCGAACGCGGCGGCGGTGTCGGAGGCGTCGAACAGCGGCTCGACTTTCAGCCGGAAGGCGTTCCCGGTCAGCGACGCGATAAACAGGCTTGCCACGCGTTTCAGGATGTTGAACGTAGGCTTCGGGAGTGCGCGCATGGCCGGGGTGTCCGGCAGATTCAGCCACTGGTTCCCGATGAAAAATTCGGTGTTCGTGCGGACGAGGCTGTACTGGTTCGGGTTGAGTTGACAGTTGTAGTCCCGCCCGGTCTCGTAGAGTGTCCAAGCCCGCGTGCGGGCCCGTTGCGTCATGGGTCATTCCTCCTCTCGATTCTGCCCGTAGGCGTCCTCAACGGTGTAGTATAGCAGTCTGCGGAA
>CAMHBH010000095.1 GCA_946183175.1 uncultured Oscillibacter sp. | reverse complement strand
GCTCATCAAGGCCGGGAAAGTCCGCGAAATTTCCGACATGCGCGACGAAACCGACTTGTCAGGCCTCAAATTAGCAATCGACTTGAAGCGCGGCACCGACCCCGACAAACTCATGTCGCGGCTGTTCAAGCAGACGCCGTTAGAGGATTCCTTCGCCTGTAACTTTAACGTCCTGATTCACGGCGTGCCGAAAGTGCTGGGTATCCGCGACATTCTCGCGGAGTGGACGGCGTGGCGCACGGAATCGGTGCGGCGGCGGGTATCGTTCGTACTGCAACGCCGGGAAGAACGGCTACACCTCTTGCAAGGCCTGCGGAAAATCCTGCTCGACATCGACCGCGCTGTCGACATCATCCGGAATACGGAAGAAGAATCGGAAGTCGTGCCGAATCTTATGATAGGTTTCGGCATTGACAAAATACAGGCGGAGTACGTGGCGGAAATCAAGCTCCGGAATCTGAACCGGGAATACCTGTTGAAGCGTACGGAGGAAATCAGCGGACTGGAGGCGGAGATTTCCGACTTGCGCGCCACGCTCGACGACCCGAAGCGGGTACGGAAGATTATCATAAACGAATTAAAAGCCGCGGCGAAGAAGTACGGACAGCCGCGCCGTACGACGATACTGTACCAGTACGCCAGCGCCGACGACGCCGACGACGAACCCCCGGCGGAGTATCCTGTACACGTCTTCCTGTCGCGCCAGGGCTACTTCAAGAAAATTACGCCGCTGTCGCTCCGCATGGGCGGGGAGCAGAAGTTCAAAGAGGGCGATTCGCTCCGGCAGTCGTTCCAGACGACCTCCGGCGCGGAAATCATGTTCTTTACAGACCGCTGTCAGGTGTACAAGACGCGCCTGAGCGAGTTCGACGACACCAAAGCCAGCGTACTGGGCGACTACCTCCCGGCGAAACTCGGCATGGACGCCGGCGAAAGCGTCCTGTACGCCGTGCTCCCCGGCGACTACTCCGGCTTTCTGCTGTTCTTCTACGAGAACGGCAAGGCCGCGCGCGTCCCGCTGTCGCTCTACGACACGAAGTCGAACCGCCGCCGCCTGACGGGCGCTTACTCCGACAAGTCCCCGTTAGTCTCCATGCTCTTCCTGACCGGCGAGACCGAAGTCGCGCTCTACTCCACGGAGCCGCGCTGTCTGCTCTTCCACACGTCCATGTTACAGCCGAAGGCCACCCGGAATACGCAGGGCGTCGCGGTCATGAACCTGAAAGACCGATACGCGCTCGACCGGGCCGCGCCCGTGTCCGAGACCCCCATCGTCAATCTGACGCGATACCGCGTCCGTGCGATACCGTCCCCCGGCGCGCTCCTCCGCCACGACGACACCGGGGAACGGCAGTTGACAATTGAATAAGTGAGACCGACAACGCATGAAGGGAGGTTATGACGTGAAAAAGACCGCGTTTCTTTCGATTCTGTTCGCGCTGTTCTGTCTGTGCGGCGCGGCGCGGGCGACGGAGACGCCCTTGTTAGACGGCTATCTCCGCGACCATCAGCGGGGCGTCGCGCTGACGTGCTGGTTTCCGGAGAACGACCCCGACACCGAATTAGCCGAAAGCGCCGTTTGCGCCGTCTACGACGGCGACGGGCAAATGCTGTCCGTGGCGGCGCTGGACGCCTCCAAGGAGGCGCAGACGGTGGTTATCCCCTGCCGGACTTCCGATGTCGACCACGCCAAAATTATGACGATGGACGCCGACGGGAAGCCGCTCCGGCCCGTGCGGATGTTGCGGCCCAGCGCCGAAACGTCGGAAGTCCCGCAGTTTCTGACGGACCCCGTGATTTCGGAAAATACGGTCAGCGTCACGGGCGCGGCGATGGCCTACGCGCGCGTGACCGCCGACCGTCCGTGCCGCCTCTACTGGGTGCTCTACAAGCACGACCTCGGACACCCTACCGCCGCCCGGTTCCGCTCCGAAGACCTGCCCGGCAGTGACGCCCACGGCATGCAGACCCTCAGCGCGAACCAGCCCTACCTCGTCAGGCTCAACAACCTGCTCGACCAGACGGACTACGACCTGTGGCTGTGGCTGACGAACGCCGATTTCAGCGCGTCAAGCTACATGCGCCTCGTGACGTTCCGGACTGTCGACGGCACCGCGCCGGTCTTCCTCAGCGGCCCCGAACCGCAGACTGTCCGGGAGCGCGCGATTACGCTACAGTACAGCCTCAACGAGAACGCTACGCTCTACTGGGTTCTGGTGGAGGACGGTACCCGCTTCCCGAATCCGCCGACCGGGGGCGGGAGCATTACGAGGGATTACGCCATTCGGCAGGTCGTGGCCGGAAACGGCGGAATCAGTCACGGGAGTACCGCCACGCGCGCCAACGCCTCCGGGGCGATACAGATAAGTAACCTTACTCCGGAACGCTCCTACCAGTTCTGGTACGTGGCGAGGGATAGCGCCGGGAACTACTCCGAGTTCCGGCTTGGTTCCGCCGACCCCGACAACACGGTCGACAACCCGCGCGGCGTGTGTATGATTCCCCTGTCCACGCTCGACAACATTCCCCCGTCCGTGACCGTCGAGACGACCAGTTACCCGGAGGGACACCCCGAGACCCCCTACGCCGATACCGCCCTCAGGCTGATTTTCAGTGAGGGAATCCGGCGCTTCTCCACGGGACAAGTCCTGACTGACCTCTACGACGCAGTCGCGAACGCCCGCAACGAGGCGGCCCGCGCCAATGCCAAAGAGACGCTCGCCAGTTTCCTCCGGGAGACCGTCATTTTGCAGACCGTCTCGGGGAACACCTACCGGAACGCCACGGAGCGCACCGACAACGCCGACGACACCGGGGACGAGACCGAAAGCGAGTGGACGGTAGACTACCGGAACGTGGTGGTCTCGTGGGAGGACGGAAGCCTTGTCCTGGACTTCCCCGCCGTCGAACCCGCCGCCGTCCGCCTGCTCGGCGGTATCACCTACTGTTTCCAGTTGCAAGACCTCTCCGACCTCTCGGAGAATCTCAATCAGATTCGTTCCCAGAAGAGCAGTTCCTTCACCACCATGCCCGCCCAGATTCTTTTCCAGGAATTCACCCTCAACACCGCGAACTATCCCTCCGGCGTCAGCGAAGTCGACCTCTCCTTTATCGCCGCGCCCGTGGCGATGTCGCGCGCCGACCCCGACGCCGCATGGGACTTCCTGTTCTGGTCTGACACGACCTGTGTCTTTGAGCTCTACCGCAGAAGCCGCCTCTCGACCACGATTGTCTACGACCAGACCTGGGAGAAAGTCCGCAACCCCATGGGCACCGGCGGACAGGGGAGCGTCATGCTCCCGGTCGACGCGACCGGGATGTCGGGGCAGAGCATGCACCTGCACCTGTGCCAGTACACCAGCGGCGCGATTCCCGCGCTCCGGACGCTGGAGGACGGGCGCATTTACGAGTACGCCGTGCACTTCCTCGAAATCGACGGGGACGCGGAGCGCAGATTGTGGGACGCGGAAGTACAGTTCGGCGTGACCGCCGTGGCGGGCTCGACGTCCAATCTGCTCAACCTCTCGGCGGGACTGTCGGAGGAACGCCTGAACACCTTGAAGGCCTCCGGGGCCGTACAGGAAATCGGCTCGCCCAGTCCGTTCCGGCTGTCGCGTATCTTCCACGCCACCGCCGCGCCCACGTTCACCAACGGCGCGCCCACGTTCACCCCCTCGGATACCAGCGTATCCATGTGGTTCCAGATGACCCGCCCGGGCACCGTACACTATCTCCTCGCCCCGTCGGACGGCACCATCTCCGCGCAGGACATGACCGGAAGGGCCGTCAGTTGGGCGCGCTACCTGGAAATCCCGGAATCCGGGGAGGATACCAGCCTGGCCCCCTTCAGCGTCAGACAGCCCACGCAGTACAACATTATCCAACAGCGCTTCAGCGGCCCGGGCGTCCGGGTAGGCTCGACATCCGTCGACAGCCGGGGCACCACGATTAACGTCACGGGCCTGAGAAGCGAGACCCATTACTTCGCCTACTTCGTCCTTCAGGGAACAGGCGAAATCTACTCCACCAACGCGCAGTTGTTCCGCTTCACGACGCTGGAAGCCGCGCCGCCCTCCGTCCGGCTGACGCTCAATAACCCCGTCGCGGAGTTGTCCGTCAATCAGGAGGCCGTGGTCGACTATCTCGTCGTCGACACCGACGAGACCATGCTTGACCCGGTTCTGAACAACGTCTTCTGGAACAGCACGCCCACCGGCGGACGCCAGCCCATGTCGTCCTACGTGCAGGTCAACAACGTGCTGGAGGCCATGAAGATGGACACCGGAAACGGCTCCGTATTCGACGTGTACGCCACGAGGGAGTACAAAGACCAGGTCGCGGCGTTCATCCGCCAGAGTTTGTCGAACGGCGCTTCCGTCATCGGAATCGGGAGCGGTGTCCGGGTCTCGCCGAGTTCGTCGCTGACCATCGACAGCTCGCTCCTGCCCATGGTCGAGGGCCACAGGTACGCGGTCGTCGCCGTCGCGCAGAACGTCGACGGCGGGGCAAACGTCTTCCGGGCCGCCTACCCGATTACGCCGCCCGACCAGGTTCCGCCCATGATTACCAATATCACGCAAAACCTGAGCATGGACGGCGACAACAGTCTCGAACTGAACACCTGTAGCGGCAACGTCACGCTGACCTTTGACAGTAACCTGTACTGCCTCAACGCCGACGCGCTCAAGGCCATCGACCTCGGCCCGCACTACAGCACGCTCCGCAGTGACAACTTCACGCCGCTGGTAGACCTCGGCTCGTCCTCGCCCGCCGGAGAAATCGCGGTCTCCACGGGACAGGTCGCGCAAGTCAACCGTTACACGAACGCCATCAACCTGACCCTGACGAACGCCTCGTCCGGCGCGACCATCACCTTCCCGACGCGCCTGTGTGACGAGTACGGAAACGCGCACACAATCGCGCTGACGGTCACGCTGAGGGTCAATACGCAACTCGACGGCTACGACAGCGCGGGGAACGCCGTCTACGTCCACACCCCGCAAATCAATGTATCCCCGTCCTGGGACGGACGGAGCGCCAACTAAACACAATGCCCTCCCTCGCACACCGGGGGAGGGCGGAACCCGTACAATAAGGAGGCACTATGCGACATTCTCAACGGCTGTTGTCCGTGTTCCTGTCGCTGGTACTGCTGCTCTCACTGTCCGCGCCGTCGCGCGCGGCGGAGGACAGCGGGGGCGGCGGCAATTCACAAGCTACTATCACGCTCTCCCCGTCGGAAGTGACGCTCGCGGTCGACGCGACCGGAACCCTGACGGCGACGGTCTCGAGCGGGGACGCGGTCTCAAGCGGGGACACGGTCTCGAGCGGGGACACGCTCGAATGGACAGTCGCCACGTCGGGAATTATCCGGCGACAAAGCGCCGAGAACAATTCCTTCACGTTCCTGGCGGTCAAGCCCGGAACAACGGACGTACTCGCGCGGCTAGGCGAACAGTCGGCACACGCGCAGGTTACGGTTTCCGGCATTGTGGCCGCGCCGGAGAGCATGACACTGCAAGTCGGGGACGACCAGACTTTGTCTGTCGCGGCGTTCGGCACGGCCTCGGGCGTCGGTGCCGCCGCGCTGACGTGGAGCAGTGTCGAAACGGGCGTGGCGACTGTGGCGGCCTCCGGGGACAGCGTCACGGTACACGGCGTCGCAGCCGGAACAACGACTATCCGGGGCACCAACGACGATTATACGGTCACTTGCGCGGTGACAGTCCGGGAACGGGAGGGGGCGTCGGCGGAAGTCACGCTCTCGCAGACGGCGCTTGTCCTGTCTCCGGGCGGCACCGGAACCATAACCGCCACGTCCACCGCAAGTCCCGACGACATTCACTGGACAATCGACAAGACAAGCGTCGCGACGATTTCCCCCGCGACCGGGAACGAAGTCACGGTAACGGCGGTCGCCGCCGGAGAGGCCCGTATTTCCGTACAGGCCGGGTCGGGGCCCGTCGTACCCTGTACGGTCGTCGTCTCGGGCATCGCCTTCTCGGAGGAATCCTACACCGTCACGGCGGGCCGGACGCTCGACCTCAACGTCCTGACCTACGGCGACAGCCGCGGCGTGGCGGTGTCAAGCTGGGAGTGGCAGAGCAGTGACAGCAGTATCGCCACCGTCAGCACGACCTCGGCGGGCGGCACGGTGCGCGGCGTACAGGCCGGGAGATGTACCATGACCGTGACGGTAGGGGAGTACAGGGCGACTTGTACGGTCAACGTCGAGCCCGCCGACGCGTCCGTGACTATCTCGCTCTCCGAGTCGACTATCACCATGTCGCCCGGGTCGAGCAGCCGTCTCCGCGCGACGACCATCGCCGACAGCGCCGACATTCAGTGGACGCTCTCCAGTGACGACGTTGTGCAGATTGCCGGGAGAACCGGGTACACCATCGTTCTCGCGGCCCTCGCCACCGGGCAGACGACCATCACCGCGCAAGTCGGGAGCAGTGAACCGGCGAGCTGTATGATTATCGTCTCGGGCATTACGCTCTCTTCAAATACGATTTCCATGGCGGTCAACGACGCGCAGAATATCACCCTGACCACCTACGGCGACGCGCAGAGTATCGAGAACTGGGAGTGGAGCAGCAGCAACACGGGCGTGGCCATCGTCACGACCACCAGTTCCGGGGCGACTGTCCGCGGCGTCGGCGCGGGTACGAGTACGATTACCTGTACGGGCGGCTCGTATACGGTCGTTTGCCGTGTCGAGGTCGCCGCCAACAGGGCCACCGACTTAGAAGCGAATCTGACGGGCGGCATTCTCCGCCTGAGTACCCTGCTGAACGATTTGAAAAACATCTCCAAGACCATGACCGACGAGGAGCTTTCCTACCTTACCAGTCTCTCCGTCGATACCAAGCTCGGCACGCTCTACGAGGGCTACGTGTCCGAGGGCGACACCGGGTTCGGCGTCGGCAACCAGATTTACTACGTCTCCGGCGCGGCCCACATGATTTCCAACATCACGTTTGTTCCAAAGCCCGATGTCAACGGCGTCGTGCCCATTGACTACGAGGGCTTCACGGTCAACAACAAGACGTTCAGCGGCTCGATTCTCGTCTCCGTCGGACAGCAGGAAACCACACTCGCCTATGCGTCCCTCAACGGCGCGCCCATCCATTTCCGCTCCGAGGACTTCTTCAACTACAGCATGGCGGTCTACAACCGCTCCCTGCAATACCTGACCTTCACCATGCCCGCCTCCCGCTACGGCACCCTCTACTACAGCTACGTCAACGCCAACGTGTACGAGAGCATTGTATCCGGCGGCACGCGCTACTACCGGACGTATAACCCGAGTATCGGCAACGTGGCGTTTGTCCCGAACCCGGCCTACTCCGGCAACTTCTCCATCCACTTCACCGGGTACGATACCGAGGGCGTCAGCTTTATCGGAACGGTTCGTATCTCCGTGAACAACCCCAACGGTTCCGACAGCGGCGAGGAACTCCGCGAGCGCCTCCACTACGAGACCGGGCCCGGCGCGCGCGTCTACTTTGAAACGTCGGATTTCGTCGACGAGTGCAAGGAGAGAACCGGGTACGACCTGGTGTCCATTCAATTCCGCTCCCTGCCGTCGTCGTCGACCGGGCGGGTGTACGTCGGGCGCAACACCCGCGCCTACGAGGATACGGAGTACGGCACAAGCCGTATCGCCAATATGAATTTCGTGGCGAACAAGAGCTACGCCGGCTCTTTCACGATACCCTTCACCGCCACCACCGACAAGGATACCGCTTTCAGCGGACAGATTTACATGACGGTTTCGAGTAACGGCGCGTATCTGATTCGCATGTCCGCCGTCAGCGGGACGCGCGTGTACCTGTCCACGGCGGACTTCTCCGACATCAGCCAGGTCGCCACGGAAAAGGAGTGCAACCACGTCAGTTTTCCGACGCTCCCGTCTACCGGCGCGCTCTACTACGACAACGGTACCAACCGCGTCACCCCCTACACGCTCTACTACCGCTCCGGTTCCGAACCCTACCTTTCCAACGTGAACTACCTCGCCCCCGATTCCTATACCGGGGAAGTGCGCATTCCCTACAACCTCTGGGACGACGACGGGAACTCCCTCACGGGCTACCTGCTGATTCACGTCGAGCGGCCCGGGTCGAACCTGAGTTCCGGCCCCGCCGCCGCCTACTCCACCGGAGGCCCCGCCGTGGCCATCCGCGCCGCCGACATCCTCACCCCCGCACAGCAGGAAATCGGCGACGTTGTGACCATCCACATCACGCCGCCCGCCCCCGCTTCCGGGAAACTCCTGCTCAACTACCTGTCCCCCGGCCTCTACTCCCCCTTCGACTCCGCCCGCGACTACTCCCCCGACACCCTCGGGCAGATTTACTTCCTCCCGAAAGCCGGATTCAAGGGCACCGCGACCATTACCTAT
>CAMHBH010000094.1 GCA_946183175.1 uncultured Oscillibacter sp. | reverse complement strand
ACTTTGACAACGGTCATTTCCCGTTCGGCGTAGTCGCTCCCGTCGCCGCGGCACAGGACGCTTTGCGCCTCCGTCTTTACGCTCTCGAAGGCCAAGACGACGTTGCCGCCCTCTATCAACAGGGTACTGTAGCCGCTTTGCGCGTTCTCCGGGGGATTCGCTACGGGGTTCTTGAGAAACAGGTAGACTTCCTCTCCCCAATCCCCGCCGGTGGTCGAAGGTTTCGCGTCGATGAAGAGTCCCCGGTCGTCCTCCCAGTCGTCCATGTTGCCGGGCGTCAGTCTGAGGTTACGGGCGCGGGCGGTGTCCGTGGGGAACGCGAAGCCGCGCCACAGGTTTCCGTTCGCGGACAGCGCGGGGATACACGGCTCGTTTTCGATAAATTCGGCGGCCTGCGGGATGGCGGCCTTACAGCCGGGGGCGGGCGTCAGCAGGGTGACGGGGAGTGTCGTACTATGAAGGGAAGCGCCGTCCCCGCCGAAGGGGTCGAAGACAGTCACCGTGGCCTCGCTGACGCTCACGGCGCTGAAAGTCACCGTAAACTTTCCCTGCGGCGTCACGCCGTGGATGGTGTGGGGCCCGGTTTCCGACGCCAGTGCCGGGACGCACAGCGCCGCGCATAAGGCCAGAAAGCATAGCCAGCGTTTTCCCATTTTCATGCGGATACACTCCTTTTCCGGGACGATTCCAATTTCAGGAAATTCCCGGAGAAGTATAACACGCCAGACGGCGGATTACAAGCCTTTCCCCGCGGGAGGGCCGACTACGGAGGCAATATGGAAACACAGAGACTTGACAAAATTCTCGCGTCCACGGGGCGGTTTTCGCGCAAGGAGGCGCGGAATCTGATTCGCGGCGGGCGCCTGCTCGTCGACGGGAAACCTGTCCGCGACCCGTCCGCGAAATTCGACCCGGAGGGCGTCCGGCTGACCGCCGACGGCGAAGATATCGCGTACCGCCGCACAACGTGGGTCATGCTCAACAAACCCGCCGGGTACCTGTCGGCGACGGAGGACAGGCACGGCCCCACCGTACTGGAACTCCTGCCGCCGGAATTACGGAACCTGTTCCCGGTCGGGCGGCTGGACAAGGACACCGTGGGCCTGTTGCTCCTGACGAACGACGGCGCGCTCGCGCATACGTTACTCTCGCCGCGGCACCACGTCGAGAAGGTCTACGAGGCGCGGGTGTCCGGACGCCTCACGGACGCCGACGTGACGGCCTTCCGGGAGGGGCTTACACTCTCCGACGGCCTGCAATGTCTGCCCGCCGCGCTGGAAATCCTCTCCGCCGGGGACGCGGAAAGCCTGTGCCGCGTGACGGTACGGGAGGGGAAGTTCCATCAGGTGCGGCGTATGCTCGGCGAACGCGGGAATACCGTGCTGTCATTGGAGCGTATCAGAATGGGCAATTTGCCATTGGATACGTCCTTGGGGCGGGGAAGTTTCCGCTTTTTGACAGAAGAAGAGGTAGAAAATCTGGGGATTTTTTCGTAAGCGGCGGGAAAAGGGCAAATGTTTCACAAAAAAGCGGAGTTGTTTTTGTGAAAAAGAGAAAAAAGATATTGCAATTCGACAAAAATGCCGTTATAATAGACCTGTTGACAAATTGCACAAAGCGCGGAGGCCCCGGAAGGGCTGTGTCATCCATGGGACGGGGCTTTCGTGGGCGGATTTGTGGTGAGGAGGATACCGATGTCTGGTCGGATGTTTCAAAATGTGGTACTCCAGTTGAAGGAGAACACAAATCGCACCATCGGGGTAATTGACGGCGAGGGCATGGTCGTCGCGTGCAGCGAACTGCCCATGATTGGACAGCACTGGGCCGAGTACGTCCCGCAGATTAACGCGGCCTCCGGGACGCTTCTGGCCACGGACGGCAAGGTTTTCAAGGCGATGGGCGGCTGGGGCAACCAGTTCGACTACGCTACGTTTACATTCGGGGACAACGAAGTCAGCCGCGCCGTGTGCGCGATGGCGACCGTCACGCTCAACGCCGCCAAGGCCTACTACGAGGAGAAGCACGACCGGGGCGCGTTCGTCAAGGACGTGATTTCCGACAACATCATGCTGGGCGACATCTACGTCCGGGCGCGGGAACTGCGCGTGAATACGGACGTTTCGCGGGGCGTGTTCGTAGTCCGGTCTCTCCGGAAGGTCGACTCCGTGCCAATAGACATCATCCAGAGCCTCTATCAGGACAGGCAGAATGACTTTGTACTCAGCGTGGGCGAGGGCGACGCCGTGCTCATTCACCAAATGCCCGACAACGCCACGATTAAGGACTTGAATAAGATTGCGCTGTCGCTGGAAGAGGCCCTGCAAATCGGCGGGGAAAGTACGGTGGTCGTGGGCGTGGGGACAATCGCCACGCACTTGCGCGACCTGGCCCGTTCCTACAAGGAAGCGCAGATTGCGATAGAAGTCGGGAAGGTGTTCGACACCGAAAAGTACGTAATCAACTACGAAAACCTGGGAATCGGACGCCTGATTTACCAGCTCCCGACGACGCTTTGTGAGATGTTTCTGCAAGAAGTGTTCAAAAAGAATCCTATCGACGCGCTCGAAAAGGAGACGCTGTTCACGATTCACCGCTTCTTTGAGAACAACCTGAACGTGTCGGAGACGGCGCGGAAGCTGTTCGTACACCGTAACACGCTGGTGTATCGCCTGGAGAAAATCAAGAAGCTGACGGGCCTCGACCTGCGCGAGTTCGACGACGCGATTACATTCAAAGTGGCGCTGATGGTCAAGAAGTACCTGACTTCGCGCGGAATTGATTCCTGAACGAGAACGCCCCTCCCGTAATTTCGACACACGAAGCCCCCTCCCGTATCCGGAAGGGGGCGCGTCATGGCGTCGAGATGTCCACGACTTGCAGGCAGTCGCCGGAGACGCGGAAGCGGACTTCCAGCCCCGCGAAGCCGAAGCCGTACACGCGCGCGGGGTCGTTCTGGTAGCGCGGGCGGGGGTCGTGGGACAGTACGCCCACGAGCGCGGCGCGTTCGTCCTCGGGGACGCGTTCCAGCAGGGACGGCGCAATCTCGACGGACAGCGCCGCCGTAGGCGTATCGGCGGCGAATCCGCCCCGGGCGTCGGGGTGGGCGTCGGTGTAGGGCAGGTAAGGCTTGATATCCAGAATCGGCGTGCCGTCGGCGAGGTCGGCCCCCCGGACGTACAGCACGGGCCCGCGCGTCGGGTCGTCCTCCACGCGTTCGAGTTCTACCGAGGACAGCCCCACGGGGTTCGGGCGGAACGGCGAACGCGTCGCGAATACGCCCAGGCGCCGATTCCCGCCCAGACGCGGCGGGCGTACTGTCGGCGACCAATCGTCGCGGGCCGCGCGGTCAAAGACCCAAATCAGCCACAAATGGGAGAAGCCGTCGATTCCGCGCAGGGCGTCGCGGTTGCGGTACGGCGGCTCGAATACCACCCGCGCGCGTAAATCGTTCACAAGCCCGCTCTGGCGCGGAATGCCGAATTTTGTTGCGAAAGGGCTTTCTATACGCGCAATCGCGCGCAGTTCGTAAGATGTACCGTCCATGTCACTCACTCCTTTCGCCGGATTGTACCCGAACCGCCCCGGCGTATACGGAAAGGCACCGCGCCGGATACGCGGTGCCTTTTTACAAATCAGGGTTTGCGGTAGCGGTTCAGGGCCTTCCGGTAGACTTCATCCGCTTCCCGCTTTCCGATTGTGAGTACGAGGATGGTTTCGCGTCCCGGAATCAGGCGGTAGACGACGCGAATGCCCAGCGCGCTGATTTTCACGCGGCGCAGTCCAGTGAGATTCAAGCCGTGCTTGTTGCCGAGATGCTTTCCGCATTCCGGATTGGACGCGAGTTTCTTCAGCGCCATTTGCACGACTTTGTACTGACTTCCGTCCAGCGCCTTCATATCCTCTACGACTTCGGGCAGGTATTCGATACTATACATGGTATGTTTATCGTCCTGTCATTCCAGGGCGATGTCCTCCCACCCCTCCAAGTCGTCTTCCGTGAGGCCTAAACGCGCGTTCATCCCGTCCCATGAGACTACTTCCGCCGGGTCGTAACGGGACAGGCGTTTCAGGGATGTGACCAATAGCCGCATATCCTCCAACTCGTCCGTCAATTGCGTGTACTCCTCGGGGGAAAGCAGGACACATTCGGCGGCGTTGTTTTTCATGACCACTTTCGCGCCGTCCTTCTTGACTTCCTCAAAAATTTTCCCCGCGAGGCCGCGGTTGAAAGAGGAAATCGACACGGTATCCCGGATTGCGCTCGCGACATTCGACATAGGCCCGCCCCCTTTCTGCCGGACAGTATAGCGGATTCCGGCGGGTTTGTCAAGAAGTTAGCGATAAATTTATCAGTGAATTTACTGCCGCTAGGCCCTCCCCGATGGCGGAGAGGGCCAGACAGCGCAAAATTACGGGTTGTTGGCGCGGTTCGTGCCGTTGTCCATGGATTCCCGCGCGTTTTCGAGGCCGTCGCGCGCGCGCTGTACTCCGTCCTCCAGCGCGTCCGACGCCTTCTCCGTCACGGAGCGCTCGCGCGTGTCGCCGAAATCCGTCACGCCGCGGTTGTCCGTAAGCCTCCCGTTGTTCTCGGTGACGTTCCGACTGCTTTCGGAGAGCGTTCCGTTCCTGTTGTAGGCGTTTGTGCCGCCGCAGGCGGCCAGATTCAGCGCCAGAAGCGCCGCCGCGCCCAGCGGCCCCCAGATTCTTTTCACAGAATACCCACTTCCTTCTCAACTCGCCGCGATACCCGCGCTTATTCTGCCCGGCCCGCTTTTTCAAATGCGCGGAAAATTACGGAAAGAAATCGTACCCGATATCGCCCTGTTCGCGCGGATTTGGCCGGATTTCTGTCGCGCAAAATGAAAAACTGAAAAATTACCCGTGCCGCGCCCGACGATTTTTTGAATATTTTCGCAAATTGTTCTTGACGAACCATAAAAAATAGGGTATGCTAGGAATACTTTATTACTCGCGGCCACAACTGTGTTTACCTTGTGTGGGAAGGAGCGTCCGTTATGCGTACACAGGTCATTACTATCAACAATGAGGTGGGCTTGCACGCACGGCCCGCCACCTTCTTCATCCAGAGAGCCAATGAGTTCAAGAGCGGCATCTGGGTGGAGAAAGAGGAGCGCCGCGTCAACGCCAAGAGCCTGCTGGGCGTGCTCTCGCTGGGCATTGTGAAGGGAACCACCATTACCCTCATTGCCGACGGCAGCGACGAGGACGAGGCCATCAACTCCCTCATGGCCCTCATCGAGGACAACTTCGGCGAATAATCCGGACTTTCGGCGGAGGCAATCCCCGGGAACGCGGACAGAGACCCGTATCCGTACAGGTGCGGGTCTCTGCCCGCGCTTTCGGGCGGCATGCCCCGCCGTTGTGCAATCCGCCGGAACGGAAAACACGGGGAAGGCGGCCAGAAAGGCCGGAAATGGCAGGAAACAGACCGTAACAGCGTCCGAAATCAAAACGCGCGCGCTCAAATACGATACGCTTTTCGTTTCGCTTTGCGCTTCCCCGCCCGACAGAGGAAAACGCGCGAACAGCAGCCGGAAAAAACTATCCCGCGCGGCGGAAAAACCTCTTGTAAAACGTCCTCACAGACCGGAAAACGGCTGTTTTTCGTGGAATCCGCGACTTTTCCTTTGCTTCCGGCCCGTCCGCGCCCCCAAAACCGTACTTGACAAACGCTTTGCGATACAGTAGAATGCACTTACAACAACCATTTCGGATTGCATAAAGCAGGAGGAAACATTATGGCACGGAAACGCCTCGTTACGCGCAGTGACTTCGACGGTCTTGTCTGCGCGATGATTCTGAAGTTTCTCAGACAGGTGGACGAAATCAAGTTCGTACACCCCAAGGACGTACAGGACGGAAAGGTTGACCTTTCCGAGAATGATATTACCACGAATCTGCCCTTTGACCCCCGCGTCGGAGTCGCCTTCGACCACCACGAGTCCGAACTCATCCGGCTGCGTCAGGCGGGCATTCACCCCGACCCCAAGAAACTCATCATCGACCCCAACGCCCGGAGCGCCGCGCGCGTCGTCTACGACTACTACGGCGGCAAGAAGGTCTTTCCGCACGTCTGGGACGATGTCATGGACGCCGTCGACAAGGGCGACAGCGCCAACTTTACCGTCGACGAGATTCTCAACCCCCAAGGGTGGGTGCTGATGAACTTCATCATGGACGCGCGCACCGGGCTGGGCCGCTTCCACAACTTCCGCATCTCGAACTACGACCTCATGATGAAGCTCATCGACTACTGTCTGGAGCACAGCATTGACCAGATTCTGGAACTGCCCGATGTCAAGGAGCGCACCGACTTCTACTTCCGCGAAACCGACCTGTTCAAGGAGCAGTTGAAGCGTCTCGCCAGAATCGACGGGAAAGTCGTGATTCTCGACCTGCGCAACGAGGAAGTGATTCACCCCGGCAACCGCTTCATGATTTACGCCCTGTACCCGGACGCGGAAATCTCCGTGCATATCGCATGGGGCTACCAGAAGCAGAACACCGCCGTCATGATTGGCAAGTCGATTGTCAACCGCGCTTCTAACGTGGATATTGGCGCGCTGTGCCTGAAGTACGGCGGCGGCGGACACCGCAACGCCGGAACCTGTCAGCTTGACAATGACACCGTCGACAGCCAGCTCCCCGACATCATCAAGACCCTGAACGCCGGATAAAATTTCGCCCTCCCAAACCGGGAGGGCGTTTCGTTTTCAGCCGGTAATCGGCGTTCCGGACTGCTTCCAGTCGGAGAAAAGCGGCGTGGACAGGTAACGGTCTCCGGTGTCGGGGAAGAGTACGACAATCGTCTTGCCGTCGCTCTCCGGGCGTCTCGCGACTTCCAGCGCCGCCCACAGCGCCGCCCCCGACGATATCCCGACGAGTACGCCTTCCTCCCGCCCGACGCGCTTGCCCGCCACGAATGCGTCGTCGTTCTCCACGGCGATGACTTCGTCATAGATTTCGGTGTCCAGCACCTCGGGCACGAACCCCGCGCCGATACCCTGTATCTTATGGGAACCGCCGACGCCCTTGCTCAGTACGGGGGAACTCGCCGGTTCCACGGCGACAATTTTCACCGCCGGATTTTTCTCTTTCAGGTACGCCCCGACGCCCGTCAGCGTGCCGCCGGTGCCTACGCCCGCGATAAAGATATCGACTTTGCCGTCGGTGTCCGTCCAGATTTCCGGCCCGGTGGTGGCACGGTGTGCCGCCGGGTTCGCGGGGTTGACGAACTGTCCAGGGATGAACGCGCCCGGGATTTCCTTCGCGAGTTCCTCCGCGCGGGCAATCGCGCCCTTCATGCCCTTCGCGCCCTCGGTGAGTACAAGTTCCGCGCCGTAGGCCTTCATTAACTGCCGCCGTTCCAAACTCATCGTCTCCGGCATGACAATCATGATACGGTAGCCCCGCGCCGCCGCCACCGACGCCAGTCCGATACCCGTATTGCCGGAAGTCGGCTCGATAATCACCGAATCGGGCTTGAGAATGCCCTTGGCCTCGGCCTCGTCAATCATGGCCTTGGCGATACGGTCTTTGACGCTCCCCGCCGGATTGAAATACTCCAGTTTGGCCAGCAGTCGGGCCGACAGCGCCTCCTTGGCCTCAATGCGGGAGAGTTCCAGTAAGGGCGTGCCGCCGATTAACTGGTCGGCGGATGTGTAAATATGGCTCATGGACGGTTCCTCCTGTCAATAACCAACTTTTCATAGGGGTATATAGTATTATAGTCCGCTGTCCGTACTCTGTCAAGGGTCGCGCGTAAAATTTCCAGTGTTCCGGCGCTTTGAAAAAAATTTCAAAAAGGGGGTTGACAAACGGGGCTGAAGGTGGTATCTTATGCAAGCTGTCCGGGAGGACGGCGGCAGAGGACGCCAGTCCGGAGGCCCTGAAAAAAATTTTGAAGAAATTCAAAAAAGGGCTTGACAAACGGGAAAGAATCTGGTATCTTATGCAAGCTGTCCGCGAGGCAACGGAAAACAGCAGAGCGTCGGGACGGCCCCGAAAAAAAAGTTTAAAAAACTTTGAAAAAGGGCTTGACAAACTCCAAAGAACCTGCTATACTACCGATTGTTCCGCTAATGCGGCGTGTACCTTGTAAATTAAACAACGTAACGAAAAGAAAGCACCATACGAACACGGTTCTGTGGAACTTTCACGAAGGAGGCCGGAAGGCCGGATTCGGGAGGGAAAACGGAAACGTGTGTCTTAAAAGTTTCGGCGACGGGGTTTAGTCAATTACCCGGAACCGGAGCAGGACAGGCTTCCGGAGACGGAAGACTGTCCGATGAAGCTATGGAGAATAGCTCGATAAAGGTTGGAACGGCTATTATAAAGGTAGCTGTTTTGATACCATTTTATTGAGAGTTTGATCCTGGCTCAGGACGAACGCTGGCGGCGTGCTTAACACATGCAAG
>CAMHBH010000093.1 GCA_946183175.1 uncultured Oscillibacter sp. | reverse complement strand
CGGTTTCCCGAACCTGGAGGCGTTCGTAAGCGAGTGGCCCGCCCCCAATTCGAACCCCAACCCGAATCCGAACCCTGACCCCGCCCCTGTCGAGCACACGTATGAGCTCTTCGACACGGGCCTTGTCTGGGAGGAGGCCCGGGCCTACTGCGCAAACCTGGGCGGACACCTGATGACCGTCACGTCCGCCGAGGAACAGGCCACGTTGGAAACACTCCTGCAAGACGGCGGCAAAAACAGTTACTGGCTGGGCGCGAATCTGGACGACGACGGAAATTTCCGCTGGGTGACGAATGAAGAGTTCTCCTACACCAATTGGGCCAATAATCAGCCGGATACACACCACGGGACAGAAAATAGCCTGATGGTATATCGGAATGAAAACCCGTTCGCGACGAGTAGTTTGGGAAAGTGGAACGACCTGGACGCGGACGGAACCTGTCTGGAAGAGGAATTTTTCGGACTGGACAATTTCGGCTTTGTCTGCGAATGGGACGGCCCGAGACCTGCCCCCGCCACCCCGGGCGTTTACGCGATTCTCTACGCCGACGGCGAACTGGTGTTCCAGAACAACAACCGGGCCCGTCAGAGTAAGGAAGTGCTGGAAGTCTACCCCGTGGACGGCAATATTCCGGCTAACGAGGACAGCGCGAGTCTGGCCGACGGGGACGAGGACATCTCCGCCGATTACGCCGACTGGTACGCCCACCGCGCGCAGATTACCCGCGTCACGATTCTGGACAGAATCCAGCCGACTTCTACCGCGCTGTGGTTCCACGGCTGCGAAAATCTGGAATCCGTCTCCGGCCTTGAGTACCTGGACACCAGCCGGGTCACGAATATGAGCCACATGTTCTCCGAGTGCTACGAGCTGACCGACCTGAATCTGTCCTCGTTCGACACCTCCAACGTCACGAACATGAGCCACATGTTCTACGACTGCGAGAACCTCGTCAACCTCGACCTTACGTCCTTCAACACCGCCAATGTCACGGACATGGGCAACATGTTCGCCGGGTGTACGGCCCTGAACCGCGTGTACGCGACAGAAGCGTTTGCCGTCACCGCGGTCACGAACAGCCTGCGGATGTTCTACAACTGCACGGCGATTGAGGGCACGTACGGCACCCGCTACGACAGGGAGCATATCGATAAAGAGTACGCCCGCCTCGACGACAACAACATCCCGCCCGTCGCCCCGGGTTACTTCACCGACCGTCGTATTGACCCCGGCGTCGCGAATGTCTATCTCTACTCCGACGGCGAAATGGTCTTCCAGCGCCTCGGCCAGCCCGACAGCGACCGAACCGTGGTTGACCATTACACCATCGACGTAGTCGACCGCCAGAACTACACGGGGGTGCAGGCGCTGTGGTACGAGCACCGCGAGGAAGTAAATACAGTCACCTTCGCCGACTTAATCCGCCCCTTCGCCGTCTCCCAGTGGTTCTACGGCTTCCGGAACCTGACGACAATCCGTAATATTGAGAACCTCGACACCCGCGCCGTCACGGATATGAGCCTGATGTTCTCCGGCTGTTCCGCCCTCCCGACGCTGGATGTCAGCCACTTCGACACCAGCCGGGTCACGAATATGAGCTCCATGTTCAAGGACTGCTCCGCGCTGACCTCCCTCGACATTGGCAACTTTGACACCACCAATGTCACGGACATGAGCGCCATGTTCCAGGGCTGCTCCGCGTTGCCGACACTCGCCCTGAATAATTTGCACACCGAACAAGTCACGAACATGAGCAATATGTTCCGCGACTGCTCCGCGCTGACCAGTCTCGACCTCTCGTCCTTCAACACCGCCAGCCTGACCGACATGAATTACATGTTCCGGAATTGCCGGGCCCTCACGGCGCTGGATGTCAGCAACTTCAACACCGCGCAAGTCGTGGATATGAAGTACCTGTTCTCCGGCTGTGAATCGCTGAACGCGCTCGACCTGCGCGCGTTCGACACCGCCAGTGTCACGGATATGCAGTCGATGTTCTCGGGGTGCGCGTCCCTCACGACGCTGAATGTCACCAGCTTCAACACCGCCAACGTCACGAACATGAACAGCATGTTCCGGGGCCTGCGGAACCTGACCAGTCTGGACATCTCGGCCTTCAATACGGGGAGCGTCACGGACATGAGCGGCATGTTCGCCGAAACCGGACTGACCGCCCTTGACCTCCACACGTTCGACACCGCCAACGTCACGAATATGAGCGGTATGTTCCAGTCCTCCGACGCGCTGACGGTCATCGACCTGACGGAAGAGGAAAACTCCCGCTGGAGTACCGCGCGGGTCACGGATATGTCGGGCATGTTCCGCGACTGCTCCGCGCTGACGACGGTCAATGTCAAGCTGGACACCTTCCCGACGGACGCCGCCACTGAAAGCACCGATATGTTTACGGGCTCCACGAACATCGTCGGCGGACGCGGCACGGCCTACGACGCCGCCCATATCGATAAGGAGTACGGTCGTATCGACTTCGGCCAGCGCGCCCCCGGCTACTTCACCGACCCGAATATGGTCGTGCTGACGTTCGACCCCAACGGCGACGAGGAAGACCCCGTAAGCGGCACCATGGAAGAACAGCTCTTCTCCAAGGGCGTCGAGGACACCCTGAGCGCGAACCAGTTCACGCGGGAAGGCTACGACTTCACGGGCTGGAATACCCGCGCCGACGGCTCCGGTACCTCCTACGCCGACGGTGCCACGATTACCCTCCTTTCCGACATGACCCTCTACGCGCAGTGGGATTACGCGGCCATGGAGAACCTGTACGCTATCCTCTACAGCGACGGCGAACTGGTGTTCCAGTGGAACGACACGCCCGCCGAGGGCAGGACTGTCGTCAGACGCTACGTCACCGACAGGCAGGGCTACAGCGACAACCGCGCCACGGAGAACAATTACCGCGCGTGGCACGACGAGGCCGGGCAAATCCGGACGGTCACCTTCGCCAAGCGTATCCAGCCCGACGACATCGCCCAGTGGTTCGAGGACTGCGTCAACCTGACGGAAATCCGCAACCTGGACAAGCTGAATACCAGCCTGGTCGTGGACATGAGCCGGACGTTCGCCAATTGCGTAAGCCTCACGGCGTTAGACCTCTCCACGTTCGACACCGCCAATGTAGGCACCAATCTGCAAGGCAACTTCAACGCCATGTTTGAGAACTGTTCCAGCCTGACGACGGTGGACCTGAGCAGTTTCGACACGGCGAACGCCTCCGCCATGAAGGATATGTTCAGCGGCTGCGAAGCCCTCACGACGATTTACGCCTCTGACAGATTCGTGACCGCGCAGGTGACGGGCCAACGCGCCGGACAAAACGTCTTTATGGACTGCTTCAATCTGGTCGGCGGAAACGGCACCCGCTTCAACCCGGACAACGTGAACGTGGGTTACGCGCACATCGACACCGAATCCAATCCGGGCTACTTCACCGAGAGGAATACCTGAACGGCCTGAGCTCCTCTGTCACCTCGCGACACCTCCCCCGCACAGCGGGGGAGACAAGTAAAAGCCTCTCCGCGAAAACCGGAAAGGTACGGAACCTGTCAAGTTTGCAAAAAAGCCTCCCCGCGAAAACGGGGAAGGTACGCAACCTGTCAAGTTTGTAAAAAAGCCTCCCCCGTGAAAGCGGGGGAGGCAACGATTTTCCGATTAGTTTCCGAGTTCGCGCGTCCGCTCGAAGGCCGCCCGTACCGCCTCCATGACCGCGAAGCGGAAGGCGTGCTTTTCCAGTTCGGACACGCCCGCAATCGTACTCCCCGCCGGAGAGCATACCGCCGCGCGCAACAGGGCGGGATTCTGTCCGGTTTTGAGCGTCAACTGCGCGGTGCCCAGCACGGTTTTGAGTACGAACTGCTCCGCCTGCGCGCGCGGTAGGCCGCACTGTACGGCCCCCTCCGTCATGGCCTCCAGGAACATGCACACGAACGCCGGCCCGCAACCCGTCACGGCGCTGGCCGCGTTCATGCGCGATTCCTCCACTTTAATGACGTTCCCGGCGGGGCTGAGAAGGTCTAACAGGTCGTTTTCGGTGTCGGGTTCCGTTTCGGCGTTGGAGCAGTAGAGGATGACCGCCTCCCCGACGGAGGCCGCCGTATTCGGCATGATGCGAATGACCGAGCAGCCGTCCGCGACGCCCGTGAACAGTTCCGAGACCGTCGCCGTCGACAGCCCCGCCGCCATCGAAACCAGTGTAAAGGGTTCGCTCCTGTCGACGAGGGCCTTTTGGATTTCCTCCGCCGTCTGCTTCATGCTCTGCGGCTTGACGCCCAGGAAAATCAGGCCGCACTTTTCCGCGATTTCCGTCGCCGTCGCCGGAATCACGCCGTACTCTTTCCAAAGTTGTTCTGTCTTTTCGGGGTGGTGGTCGGCCCCCATGATTTCCCATTCGCCGATTCTCGTGGAAGCGGCGGCGGCGAGTATGCCGCCCATGTTGCCGCAACCGATAAAGCCCGCCATTTTCATTCGTACGTCCTCCGTTTCGTGGTTGAAATTGCCGGATTTTCAGCGTAATTCCGCCCTATTGCGGAGACCGGACGCCGCCAATTTAGCGCGTCTGCCCGTTCCCGCGCACGATGTATTTGTAAGAAGTCAGCTCTTCGAGGCCCATGGGCCCGCGCGCGTGGAGTTTCTGCGTGGAAATGCCCATTTCACAGCCAAGCCCGAACTCCCCGCCGTCCGTAAAGCGCGTGGAGGCGTTGACGTACACGGCGGCGGAATCGACCGCGCGCGTGAAATACTCCGCCGCCGCCGCGTCCTCCGTGACAATCGCCTCACTGTGTCCGGTGGAGTGCGCCGCGATATGCGCCACGGCGTCCTGTACGCCGTCGACGACCGCGACGGCGAGGATGTAGTCGAGAAACTCGGTGTCGAAATCCCGCGCGCCCGCCGCCGTGCCGGGAATCACGGCCCCGGCGCGCGCGTCGAGACGCAGTTCCACGGGTACAAGTCCGCGCGCGGCGCGGGCGTCCGTCAGGCGCTCGCGGAGCTTCGGGAGAAATTCCGCCGCGATGTCACGGTGTACTAACAGCACTTCCTCCGCGTTGCAGACCGACGGGCGGCTTGTCTTCGCGTTCTCCACGATGTCCAGCGCCATATCCTGCTTTGCCCGCGCGTCGACGTAGATGTGACAGATTCCGGTACCCGTCTGGATACACGGTACCTTGGCGTGTTCCATACAGGCGCGAATCAGCCCCGCGCCGCCGCGCGGTATCAACAGGTCAATCAGTCCCTCGGCCTCCATAAGCTCTTTCGCGCTCTCGCGTGACGTGTCCTCCACGAACGCGACCAGCTCCGGGGGAAGTCCGGCGTCCGACAGCCCCAGGCGGATGGCCCGTACAATCGCGGCGTTGGAGCGGAACGCCTCCTTCCCGCCGCGGAGTACGACCGCGCTTCCGGCCTTCAGGGCCAGCGCGGCGGCGTCGGACGTGACATTCGGGCGGCTTTCGTAGATAATCGCAATCACGCCCAGCGGCACCGCGACTTTCTCGACAACCAGCCCGTTCGGGCGTTCCGTGCGCCGCAGTACGCGCCCCACCGGGTCGGGCAGGGCCACCGCGTCGCGAATCCCCGCCGACATGCCCGCGACGCGTTCCGGCGTCAACAGGAGCCTGTCGGCCATGACCGCGCCGAGCGTATCCCGCGCGCGCTCCATGTCCTCGCGGTTCGCCGACAGAATCGCCGCCTGTTCGGACAACAGCCGCTCCGCCACCGCCGACAGCGCCCTGTTCTTGACTTCCGGCGACGCCGCCGCCAGAATCGGGGCCGCCGCCTTCGCCGCCTTGATAATCTCACGCGTTCCGCTCATTGCGCGTTCCTCCCTGTAAATCTGGTTCCGACGGACTTCCCCTCCGCCGCCTCGTAGAGAATCTCCGGGCGGGAGCCGTTGACTATCAGCATGTCGATTCCGGCCTCCATGCACAGCCGCGCGGCGGTCAGCTTCGTGACCATGCCGCCCGAACTCAGCGCCGAACCCTGTCCCCCGGCGGAGGCGAGGATTTCGTCTGTCAGCTCGCGCACCTCCGGCACCCGCACGGCGTCGGGGTACTTCCGGGGGTCCGCCGTGTAAAGGCCGTCGATGTCCGTCAGGATAATCAGCAAATCGGCGCGGACGCTCACCGCCGACAGCGCGCCCAAAGTATCGTTGTCGCCGAACGCGATTTCCTCCGTGGAGACCGTGTCGTTTTCGTTGATGACCGGGAGCGCGCCGAGTTCCAGCAGGCGCAGGATGGTGTTCGTAAAGTTACGGTGCCGGTTGTCGTCGCGCAAGTCCTCCGCCGTGACGAGAATCTGTGCGGCGGTGTGGTTGTACTCCGCGAAAAGTTTGTCGTAGACGTACATTAACTCGCACTGTCCAACGGCGGCGGCGGCCTGTTTCGACGGCATATCCTTCGGGCGCTCCGAGAAGCCTAATTTGCCCGTGCCCATGCCGATGGCCCCCGACGATACCAGTACGATTTCGTTGCCCGCGTTCTTGAGGTCGCTCAGAACCCTGCACAAAGTTTCCACGCGCCGTATATTCAGCCGGCCCGTGGGGTATGTCAGCGTGGAAGTGCCCACTTTGACGACTATCCGCATAAAGATTCCCCCGCTTTTCCTGTCAGATACGCCCCTATTATACCAGCTTTGGCGCGGCGTTTCAACCGGGAAACCGAAAAGTTCCGGCAGTCACCCCGCCGCGGCGCGCGCATACACTGAACTGAAAGGCGTTCCCATACGCGCGGGACGCGTTTCAGTCCAGTTTCTTATGGAGGGATGACTTTATGTCAGAACGAGTATTGCCCGGCCCCATTGAGGACTTGCGCGGCGTGCGGGAGGCCGTATGTATCCACACCCGGAAAATTTACGACTCCTGCCGCGATAATGATACAGCGTCTTATAGAATTATTTCAGCAGAACCCGCAAGTGAAAATCAGCGGGTTTTGTTTTTTTCGCTTTCGTGTACCAAACACAGGAAATCACGCTTTTCAAGAGCGCGTTCTTCCCCGGAACGTCCCGCGACGGGTACTCCTCCAGCACAGTCCGTATCGCCGCCGCCTGACGCGCAATGTCCCAGCGTTCCGCGCGTTCCAACGCCGTCCGCGCCTCTTCTTCCCGGCGCTCCAACTCCGCAATGCGCGCCTTGGCCCTGTCCATCCGCTCCCGGAACTCCGTCACGCTGTAGGCCCCGGCCTCTACCAAATCATAGAGACGCGCCTTCGCCTGTTCCGCCGCCGCGAGTTCCGCCCGAACCGATTTCAAAGCCGTTTCCAGCGCGGTATTCCGTTCGGCCTTCGTTCCGGACAGGTTCATCGTCATTTCCCTGAGCATTTCCGCCAGCGTCCCCAGAACCCGCTCCTCTACAAACGCGTACTTCGCCGACGCGCAGCAGCCCGGACGCATGCAAATCAGGTACGCCCCGCCCTTGGGGAATGTCAGCCGCTGCATATGCCCGCCGCAGTTCTCACAGAGAATCAGTCCGGCCAGCGGGCTTTTGACCGTTCCGTCGTTCCGGGACGGGCAGTATCTCCCCTCGGAGACGGCCTGTACTTTGTCCCACAGTTCGCGGCTCACAATCGCCGGGTGGAGGCCGTCGACAACCAGCCACTTTTCCTTCGGGTTGTAAACCGTGATATGCTTCCCGTTTCCCCGGGTTCCCTTCCGGATATGGCTTTTCTGATTCCAGACGACTTTCCCGATATACACGGGGTTGTCGAGTATCTTCTTGACGCTGTTCCGGGAGAACTCCCGCGCCCTGTGCGGACGCGCCCCCAGCGCGTTGACCTGTCGGGCCACGGACACGCAGCCGTACCCCGCCGCGTACAGCTCGAACATCGTCCGCACGAACCGCGCTTCCGGCTCGTAAATTTCCAGCGTGGGCTTCCGGCCCGTCCGGGCGCGCCGGTAGCCGTACGGCGCGTTGGCGACGTAGCACCCGTCCGCTATCGACTGTTGCAGGCCCCGCCGCAGGCGCTTGTTGATAATCTTGTACTCCCGCCGCGACAGGAACGTTTTCAGCTCGGCGTACTCCTCGTCGGCCTCGTCGGCCAGGTCGTAGACCTTCTCCGGCGTGACAATCAGCGTCCCCGACGCCTTGAAGGCCTCCAGCACTATCCCCTGTTCGCGCATGCTCCCCCGGCTCAGCCTGTCCATGTCCATGCACAGCACGCAGTCGTAGTTTCCCGCTTCCACGTCCTCCAACAGCTTCAGCATTTTGGGGCGGGCGTAGAGGCTCTCGCCGCTGGCGACTTCCGGGTAGGTCTCCACAATACGGATACCGTGTTCCGCCGCGTAGCGTCCCAGCGTCTCGCGGTGGCGCGACAGAACCTCCTCCACGCTCAGGCCGTCCTCGGCGCGGCTCTTGCGCAGGTATACAGCCGCCGCCATGTTTGACAAGTCCATGAGGATACCCCCTTTCAAGAATCAGCCGGGCAGGGCGTTTCCTGTCCGGTTTTGGTATTGGCTCTCTAAATGCTATCCGGCGGGCCTTCCCATTCGACAGGCCTTTGCGGTTCACTGTCCACGCCATACGTT
>CAMHBH010000092.1 GCA_946183175.1 uncultured Oscillibacter sp. | reverse complement strand
TATGACACATTTACCTGCGCGGGGGTAGGTACGCTTCTTTTATCGCTTACGTTCAGAGGGTCGTTTATTGTGATTCTGTTCAGTTTTCCGGGTCGCAGGTCTCCCAGACGGTTTTCGCCGACGCCGCAAGCCCCGCAAGGCCCTGAATCTCCGACGGAATGATGATTTTCGTCGCCTTGCCGTCGCCGAGTTTCTGCATGGCCTCCAGCGCCTTGAGCTTGACTACCTGCTCATTCGGCGCGGACTCGTTCAGCATTTTCAGCGAATCGGCCATCGCCTGCTGTACTTTCAAAATCGCCTGCGCCTCCGCTTCCGCCTCCAGAATCCGGGCCTCCCGGCGGCCCTCGGCCTGTAGAATCGCGGCCTGCTTCTCGGCGTCGGCCCGCAGAATCGCCGACTGCTTCTCGCCCTCGGCAACCAGTATCTGGGACTGCTTCTGCCCCTCCGCCTGCAAAATCGCCTCGCGGCGCTCGCGTTCGGCCTTCATCTGCTTTTCCATGCTCGCCTGTATCTCGCGCGGCGGGATGATGTTCTTCAGCTCCACGCGGTTGACCTTGATTCCCCACGGGTCGGTAGCCTCGTCCAGAATCGACCGCATACGCGTGTTTATCGTGTCGCGGCTCGTCAGGGACTGGTCAAGCTCCATGTCGCCTATGATATTCCGAAGCGTCGTGGCGGTCAGGTTCTCGATGGCGTTCATGGGGTTCTCGACGCCGTAAGTATACAGTTTGGGGTCGGTAATCTGGAAGTAGATGACGGTGTCAATCTGCATGGTGACGTTGTCTTTCGTGATGACGGGCTGGGGCGCGAAGTCGGCGACCTGTTCCTTTAAGGACACCTTTTTCGCCACGCGCATGATGAAAGGTACTTTGAAGTGTAATCCGACGTGCCAGATATCGTAGAAGGCCCCGAGGCGCTCCACGACGAACGCTTTCGACTGCTGTACGATGATGATATTCTGCACAATCATGACGAGGATGACAATCAGCACGAGCAGAATTGCCAGTGTGCCGCCGAAACCCATAGTAATTCCTCCTTCTGTCCGTTACGCTCTGGTTACGTAGAGCTTGACGCCCTCTATCCGCTCGACGCGGACTTGTGTTTCCATAGGCAGTACGGTGCCGTCCGAACTGCGTGCCGACCAGGTTTTGCCGTCGGCGTAGACCGCGCCCTGTTCGGCGTCGACGGCCTCCGTCACGCGCCCGACCTGCCCGATAACGCGGTCTGCGTTCGTGCGCGTGTAGCCCCCGGAGGCGTACTTCCGCACCAGCGGGCGCGTCGCCGCCAGCGCCACCGCCGACACCACGACGAACGCCGCCAGTTGACGGAGCGTGCCGTAGTGCAGGACGCTCATCACCAGTCCCGCAACAGACCCGATGGCGAACCACACCGACACCAAGCCCTCCGTCACGCCCTCCACGACGCCAAAGACGATAATCGCGACAATCCAGACAACGTTCATCATCGTGTTCATCACCGCGAACACCCCCTTTCTAATCTATGAGGCATTCTACCACACCGAACCGGGAAATACCAGAAACATTTTGGTGACAAATGCGGAAAAATGCGGAAAACCGGGAACTTTTGCGGGGGATGTATGAAGGCGCGCGGCGCGGGCATACTGACAGCGGCCCAACGGCCAGGATACTTGAGGGAAATTTGAGGAGGTAGTGTCATGAGTACGCACGAAAACCGTACGCCCAACCGGAGCATTCACTGCACGGTCGATTCCTGCGCCCACCACTGCGGGGAGGCCGAGTTCTGCGCGCTGGACAGCATTCAGGTCGGCACCCACGAGGAGCACCCGACGCAGGTCGAGTGTACCGACTGCATGAGCTTCCGCGTCCGCTGATACAGCAAAGCGCCGCCCCGTCAGAAACGAGGCGGCGCGCGCTCTGCTGATTCGGTTTAATCGCTCGATATTAATCGCCATCACCGGGAGCAGGAGTAGCAGGAGTAGCAGAACCGGCTTTTTCAACCCACGTCATGGTGATGTATGTGCCGTCAGTGCTACTCTCCGCGAAGGAAACTTCGATGACCTGGTCAACGGTACTTGTAGTTCTGCTGTAAATAGTCGTGGTATCGTTCTTCTTGCTCGTCGTGACAAAATCTTCCGTTTTGCCGTCCATAGCAGTGCCCTTGCCGTACCCACGAGAGGGCTTTGCATCCACCAACTCGCCGCTTCCCGCATCGAAGTAGACTTTGTAACTGGCGTCGATTTTATTGGTTCCGTCGAGTTTCTTGCCGCTCAGTAACAGCGCAATAGCGCCAGCCTTGGCGGAGCGCATATTGGCGATGTCGGTTTCCTCCCGGGACTTCTCCAACTGCGCGGAGAAAATCGGAATCGCGACAGCCACCAGCACGGCGATAATCGCCACGACGATGAGCAGTTCGGCGAGCGTAAAGCCCGCCTTCGTATTCAGTTTTTTCATTGACAGTTCCTCCTTGTCATGGATTCTGACAGGGCCGGCACGGAAGGGGGCGACGTTGTACCCCCTCCGGCGGCTCCGTCAGAACACACAAAGGCGGTGCCGAGTGAATACTCAACACCGCCCGAAACTGTCACAGCAAAATCCGCCTGACGATATTTCAAAAGCGTCGTCCGCCAGCGTACCCCCGCGCCTGTACTCCCCCGCAAGTCCACCCATGAACCCCGAAAGTTTCCTCTGCCCGAACTCGAAAACAGTGAAAAAATACGGTAATGGACTTGCAAAAGAACACGGAAAACGGGTATAATACGCCCCGGCGGTTCGGAATTTCTTCCGATGTGTTGAGTGGTCTGCTTAACTTGGTTCACTCTAATATAGGCTTACGGAATGTTGCCAGCCTTCCGTAAGCTGCCGCCCTATGTGTTCTGTACTGTCAGTATACACCACGCCGGGGGAAAATGCAAGGGGTTTCGACAAAAAAATTATGAACAATTTGAAAACAATTCCGGGAGAGGGCGCGAACCCTCTCCCGGTTTCCTCTTTTGTGGTGCCCCTCCGTCGCTACGCGACATGTGCGGGGGAGGCGGGAAGTTACGTCAGCGCCACGGGCACGGCACATCGCAAGCGCCTGCTTCCGGTCGGCCAGCGCCACGGGCACGGCGGCGCACAGGGGTTTGTAGGAGGCGTCGAGGAGCATGACGCGGGCCGTATGCGCGGCGGCCAGCGGGAATGTCACGCTTGCGGCGGCGGGCCTGATGTCGGCGGAAACGAATCTCCCGTTCCCGTCGAAGTACGAGACGGCGACGGTCTGTCCGTCCGGGTTCGTCGGCGTAACTCTCAACTGCTCGCCGTCCCTCACGGCGGAAAGCAACCGCTCAAAGGTTACGGACACAACATGGTTTTCCGCCACATCCCGGAAGGTGTACGAGGAGCGCGGGCCGATTTCCACGTTGTCCACGCGGACACTCCGGACGGTGTATCCGGCGTCGGGCGTGAAGGTGAAAGTCCGGTCGGTTCCGGCGGGAATCGTCGCGTTCCCGGCGGGCGTGACGGTGCCGCCCTCCCCGGCGCTGGCCGTGATGTTGTACGTAGTCTGCGGCACTTCGTCCACGGTCAGGGACGCGCTGCCGCAATTGGAGAAGAACGGAGCCCCGTCCAGATTCATGGAGATTTCCACCGTCTCCCCCTGCCCGGTGCCCTCAAGGACGAGATTCTGGAACAACATTTCATCAAAGTCGGACTCCAGCGCGGCGAAATAGGTATCCATTTCGGAGGCGTCCACGACCGTGACCGTGTTGCTCATGGTCTCGTCGTCCACCTCGAAGGAAACCGTGCTCGCGCTCGTGGTGATACTCGCGCTCAGGTGCCGGTCGGTCATGGTGGCGGTCAGCTCGGTGTCCTCCTCGGAGGTGATGGTGTAGAGGCCTTTCGGGAGGAAAATGGTCCGCTCCTCCGGCCAGCACATCGAAAGCTCCGGCATTTCGTAAATGTCGTCGCGGTCGGTGACGAGCCGCCCGTCGACGAGCGCGGCGACTTCCTCGTTGCGTTCGTCCGCGATGGACAGGTTCCCGACATTCACGGTCAGCGTCTCGTGCATGGCGCGCGGGTTGCCGCGGTTCGTCCAGATACTCTCCAGCGTCTCGAAGGGTACGTAGGAAATAGAGCACCCCTCGCCGCCCCAGACGCCGTAGGTACCCATATCGTAACTCCACTCGGAGGTGTTCCGAATCGTCAGGCGCTGTGCCTCGCCGGGGTGGTTGCAGTCGTAGATTTGGAGTTCCGCCCCGGCGTCGGTCTCGTTCTCGACGCCGAAGGCCAGGAGCGCGTGTCCGCCCACGCCTTCCTTGACAATGGCGATAAGGGTCGGCTGATTGCGCCCGGCGGCGTCGCGGACGGCCCCGGCCAGCGGCAACAGGGATTCTCCGCGCGCGAACTCGTGATTGTGGCGGGCCTCGGCGAAGGCTTCCGTGTACTGCGCCATCTGCATGGCCTCAATGAAGCGCAGGGCGGTGAGGTCGCCGTGGCTGTCGCCGATTGCGATAGACCAGACGTTGTCTCTGCCGAAGTCGGCGGCGTTGATGTTCTCATCGGCGTAGAGGAGCGCGGCGGACGCCGACATTCCGGCGCAGTTGCCGCTCCACGGGGTGGCCGCCGCCCGGTTGTACTGCACTCTGCCGAGCATGCCGTCGCCGAAAATCAGGAACGCGGAGTTCGGGGAAATGGGGTACTGCCCGGGCCTGTAGCCGAAATCGTTGGCGGTGTTGCCGAAGGCGTAGGCGTCCGCGCCGACATCGAAGGGGTGTTCCACGGGCGTGAAACGCGCGGTATAGGTGGTGTCGGCAAAGACGGGCGCGGGTTCCGGCGTCCAGCCCGCGAAGGCGTGCCCGTCTTTCACAGGGGCGTCGCCGCTGTAGGCCGGCGTAGTGCCGGAGGGTACCTCGTCGGTTTGCAGGGTGGTACCGTCCTCGTTGTTCCAAGTCACGGTGAAGGAGACCTCGGCGGCGGTTCCGGCGGAGAAGTAGCCGGGGGCGTCGGCGGTGTCGAGGCGGGCGTAGGTTTCGTCGGTGTGCGCGCTGTCGTACACTGTCCCGTTGCCGCCGACCAGGGACGTACAGCCGAGGAACATGCCGGGCCCGAACACGTCCGCCGGAATCACGAAGCCGTCCGAGACGTAAATCGTGCGCAGACTGGAGCAGTCACGGAACATTCCGTAAAACTCCTCCACGTTCCGCGTGTTGAAGCCGGACAGGTCCAGCGTGGTCAGGCCGGAACAGCCTTCAAACATGTGGAGCATTTGCGTGACGTGGAAGGTCTGGAAGCCGGACACGTCCAGTTCCGTCAGGCCGGAACAGCCGTAGAACATGCTGAACATAGTCGTAACGCCGCTGGTGTCGAGCCTCTCGATGTGCTCGACGCGTTCGAGGTTGGAGGCCCCGTAGAACCAGAAGGCGGTCGACGCGGGCCGGATGGTGTCCTCGAACGACACGGCGCGGATGTCTTCCCGTTCGCGGTACCACGGGACGTAATAACTGTTTTCGTAGCCTCCGGCCATGTCGACCAGGTACGTTTTTACGGCCTCTTTCCCGTCGGCGCTCATGTCGCCGTGCTGGAAGGCGAGGGAGCCGTCGTTGTAGAGGACGGCGAAAACCTCGTCGGAGACGGGCGCGGGGGAAGGCACGGTTCTGGTCGAGAAGTAGCCGGGGGCGTCGGCGGTGTCGAGGCGGGCGTAGGCGCTGCCGGTGTGTTCGCTGTCGAAGCGCGTGCCGTTGCCGCCGACCAGGGCCGCGCAGGCCGCGAACATGTCGTCGCCGGACTGGACGGAGGAGGCGTCGAAGCGCCCGGAGGCGTAGACGGTTTCCAGATTGGGGCAGTCCTCAAACATGGACGCGGTACTTTCCAGGCTGTCGACCGCGAAATTGGACAGGTTCACTTCCGTCAGGGCCGTGCAGCGCTGGAACATGGCGCTCATGTCCGTGACGCGGGAGGTGTCGAAGGTGGAGAGGTTCAGCGCCGTCAGCCTCGTACTGTCCCGGAACATGGCGCTCATGTCCGTGACGCCGGACGTGTCGAACCTGGACAGGTCGAGCTCCCGGAGACTGGCACAGCCGTCGAACATCCCGGACATATCCGTGTCGGCGGAGGTGTCAAGATTCTGGATATTGTGCACAAATTCGAGATTGGTAAAGCCGGAGAACCAGTTCCGGGTCGAGGCGGGGCGGACGGAAACCGCAAAATCCACGACAAAAACGCCCTGGCGTTCGTCGTACCATGGGGGCGCGCCGGGAGCCGTCAGGTCGACGGTATACGTCTGCCTGACGGTTTTCCCGTCCTGGGGGGTGTCGTCGTCCTGGAAGACGAGCGAGCCGTCAGCGTAGAGGACGACGTGGGCGTCAGTCGCGCGCGCGGCCACCGGGAGTAGCAGCGCGAACAGACAGAACGCCGTGAGCATGCCGAGTAACTTCTTTTTCATTGTGATTCCTCCTTTATAGGGTGATAATCGTCCCCGCCGCCGCGCGGCGGCGGGAACCTACAACTCATCCGTACACGCACAGGGGGCGGCAGGCACCGTCGAGAAGCGCGAAGGACAACCGGGGCGCGGCGGCGAATGTCACGGAAACCGTCCCGGCGTTGGCGGACACGGGAAGAAGTGTCACCGAGAGGAACTTCCCGGCGGCGTCGAAGCTGGCGACGGACAGCGTGACAGGCGTGGGATTCGTCAGCGTCACGCGGTTCCCGGCGACGGCGGTAATGGCGTAGGCGTTGAGCGGCAGTCGGAACGCCGGGGCGACGGGCGTCAGCGTCCGCTGGCGGGCGTCCGTGAGGCTGGTTCGCTGTCCGGCGAGGCTGAACGGGAAGTCCAGCGCGCCGGAGGCGTCCGCGTTCACCCGGAAGGCCACGCGTCCCAGTACGAGCGTCGAGCCGGACGCGACCGTGACGGCCTCCGTACCGGCGGCGGTCAGCATGGTGTAATCTTCCCCCGTGTTGCCTATACTGACCTGCCAGCCGTGTCTATCGGCGAAGTCCGGGGAGACCTGATACGGCTTTCGGGTGAACGGCGCGGTTCCGGTGTAGGGCGTAACCTTGGCGGGGGTGAAGAGGAGCCGCGCGGCGAATCCGGTGATATTGACCGCGGCGGCGGAGGCGTTGCGGAAACCGATGGTCAGTACGACGATGTCGCCGGGGCGGGCGGCGGAGATTTGCGGGGCGGTATTGGGGTCGAAGTCCGTCCCGGGCGTCAGGCACTGGACGCCGCAGACGGCGATTTGCAGACCGTTGTTTGTCGGCGGATTGTTACCCGTGGCCAGCGCCGCCGTTGCGGAGAGTGTCGCGAGCGCGAGCAGGACGCAGAACAGGCGCTTGAAAGTATTCATCATGAAAAGGCCTCCTTATAGCAATCCAAGAAATTATTGCGAATGTAACTTGATTATTCTGAAATAAAGTATCATAATATTTTTTGGAGAAACGAGGTGAAAACTTGGTTGAAAGAAGCGTCTCGCTTCTTGTTTTTGTCATAATAATTGTTTTCCAAAGTGGTTCAGATTCCTAATTATTATGTGGGTTGAAATAGTTACTGTTGACTGCCACGGAATCCGGGGCGCGCGGCGGTTCTCCGGGCCGCGCCGTTGTACCGCCACTGCCCCACGCCGTGAGCGTCAGGGCCAGCAGACAGCAAAGGACGATATTTCATATGGCGTCACCCCTTATTGAAAGCGAAATACTGTAAAGCTATCATACCAGATTATGGCCCAAAATACAAGAGACCAGCGCGCCGGGAATCGGGAAAAGGCGAAAAGTTTGTCCCTCCGCCGCGCGATTCTGGAAATATTTTCCAATCAAAAGCTCCGCGAAAAATCCTCCCGCGTCCATGTAACGGAAATTGCGCATAGAATGGACGGGAAGGAGTGAGCGCATGAAACAAGGAATCTATCAGCGCGGGGCGGCGGTGGCCTACGCGCACAAGTGGGCATTCGGGAGGAATCCGGCCTACTACGACTTCGAGGACATCGGCGGGGACTGTACGAATTTCGCGTCGCAGTGTATCCACGCGGGCGGGGGCCTGATGAACTTTACGCCGACCTTCGGCTGGTACTACGTCAGCGCGGCGCGCCGCGCCCCCGCCTGGACAGGGGTCGAATACCTGTGGAACTTCCTGACGCGCGAAAAGCGGAGCGTGGGCCCGGTCGGGGAGGCTTGCGCGCTTTCGGAACTGGAGCCCGGCGACATCGTGCAACTTTCGTTCGACGGCGTGACCTACGGACACTGTCCGGTAGTCGTGTCGGCGTCGCCGGGGGGCGTACTCCTCGCCGCCCACACCCAGGACGCCGACAACCGCCCGCTGTCGAGCTACGACTACCGCAAACTCCGCTGTCTGCATATCACGGGCGTCGTACTGCCGTAAGGCCCTGCGGGAAGTGACGGAATGCCCCTCCGGGGGGGGGGGGCAAGAAATTCTGTCAGCTTTCAGGAAAAAACCTCCCCCGTGTCGACGGGGGAGGCGGCCCGGAGGCCGGAGGGGAAACGCGACTTTGCCAATACATGCCGTAAGCGATTAGCCGTGACAAATAGGCGGAAACATGCTATCATTCGTAGTATGACACCATCATATAGGGAGTGGTTCGTGTGAATATCAAGAAGAGACTGCCGGAGGCGGATTCGTCCCGGGAGGCCGTGATTGTGCGTACCAGTATTCTCGGGATTGTGGCGAATCTGTTTCTGGCGTCGTTCAAGGCCGCCGTCGGGATTCTCTCGCACTCCATCGCCGTGACGCTCGACGCGGTGAAC
>CAMHBH010000091.1 GCA_946183175.1 uncultured Oscillibacter sp. | reverse complement strand
AGAAAATTTGACAGCGCTTCCTCATCGCCTTTCCGGTTGACTATCGCCCGGAAAAAAGGTATAATATCCCCGTGAATCCTTCCCTGTCAGGCGGTCGCGGCGATTGTGCCCCTGAATGCGACAACTTCCAACCGCCGCGCCGGACAGAACAACTCAAGGAGGTATGGAAGATGAAGAAAAAGGTACTGTCATTGCTTCTGGCGGCGGGACTGGTTCTCGCCATGCTGACCGGGTGCGGGGGCGGCAACGCGTCCGGTACGCCGTCCGGCTCCGGCGGCGACGGGACGTACAAAGTCGCGTTGCTGATTGCCGGCACCCTCGGCGACAAGTCCTTCTGGGATTCGGCCAACGACGGCCTCGCCTCCCTCAAGGCCGAACTCGGCGACGCGTTCGACTACAAAGTAGAACAGATGGGCGGCGGCGCGGCTGACCAGGCCAACTACGAGCCGACCATCCTCGACTACTGCGACTCCGGCGAGTACGACGTGATTGTCACCGGCTCCTTTACTATGGTCGACGCGCTCACCAGCGCCGTCGAGCAGTTCCCCAACCAGAAGTTCATCCTCTTCGACGAGGCCTACGACTTCGAGGCCAACGGCAACCCTACGAACCTTTACAACATCCTCTTCAAGCAGAACGAGGTCTCGTATCTTGTCGGCGCGGAGGCCGCTATGCTCTCCCAGAGCGGCGCAATCTGCTTCCTCGGCGGCATGGCCGGCAAGGTTATCAACGATTTCCTCGTCGGCTACATCCAGGGCGCGCGCGACGCCAGGCCCGACATCAAAGTCGCCGTCAGCATGGTCGGCAACTACGAGGACTCCGCAAAGGGAAAAGACCTCTCCCTCGCCATGTTCAACGCGGGCGCGGATTGCGGCTTCAACGTAGCCGGTTCTGCGGGAATGGGCCTGCTGGAGGCCGCCAAGGAGACCAATAAACTCGCCTTCGGCGTCGACTCCGACCAGGCCGCGCTTCTCCCCGACTACGCCCCCTATATCCCCACTTCCGCCCTCAAGAACGTGGGCAACGCCCTTTACCTGTCTCTCAAGCAGGACCTCGACGGCACACTGGCCTACGGCACACAGGCCTATTTCGGCTTTGCCGAGGGCGGCGTGAACCTCGTCAAGGACGCGCACTACGAGGAAATGGTTCCCGAAGATGTCCGCGCCGCCGTGGACGAGCTGGAAGCGCGGATTTCCGCCGGCGAGATTCAGGTCTACACCTCCGCGACGATGAGCACGGACGAAATCGAATCGCTCAAGGCCTCGGTCGCCCTTCAGTGACGCGCGGCGTCAGCCGTACAGACAGGGGGAAAGCAGTATGTCTGAACAGTATGTCTTGCAGATGCAAAACATCATGAAAATCTACGGCAACGGCGTCGTTGCCAACGAAGATGTCAGCCTGACCCTGAAAAAGGGCGAAATCCACTCCCTCCTCGGGGAGAACGGCGCGGGGAAAAGTACCCTCATGAAGGTGCTTTTCGGGATTGAAACCCCCGATTCCGGAAAAATCATCCTCAACGGGGAGGAGACGACGATAAAATCCCCCATGGACGCCATCAGCAAGGGTATCGGCATGGTACACCAGCACTTTATGCTCGTGCCGTCGCTGACGGTGGCGGAGAATATCATTCTCGGCGTGGAGCCGAAGAACGGCCTCTTCATCGACATGAAAAAGGCCGTCGACGAGGCCCGGAGAATCGCGGAGCAGTACAATTTCGACATCGACGTGACCGCGAAAGTAGAGGAAATCCCGGTGGGCGTCAAGCAGAAAGTCGAAATCCTGAAGGCGCTCTACCGCGGCGCGGATATCCTGATTCTCGACGAACCTACCGCCGTACTCACCCCGCAGGAGACCGACGAGCTGTTCGTACAGCTTGAGAAACTCCGCGCCGACGGGCACACGATTATTTTCATCTCCCACAAGCTGGACGAAATCAAGCGTATCTGCAACCGCGCCACGATTATGCGCAACGGGCGGAGCATGGGCACCTACGAGGTCTCCGAAATCAGCACCGACGACATGTCGAAACTGATGGTGGGCCGCGAGGTCGTGCTGACGTTCGACAAAAAGCCGCCCGTACTCAAAGAAGTCATGCTGTCCGTGCGCGACCTGACCGTACACAACGCGCAGGGCGTGCTCAAAGTCGACAAGCTCTCGTTCGACCTCAAGGGCGGCGAGATTCTCGGAATCGCCGGGGTTGAGGGAAACGGGCAGTCCGAACTCATCAACACGCTGACGGCTATCAACAAGTCCTACAGCGGCGACATCTTCATCAAGGGCGCGGATATCCGGCAGGACACCGTCAAGGGCGTACGCGACCGCAAAATGGGCCACATCCCCGAAGACCGTATGACGAGCGGCTGCGCCGGGAATCTGAGTATCCGCGAGAACATGTTCTCGAACCAGTACACCGACCCGGCCTACTCCGGGAAGTTCCTTCTCAAAACAAAGGTACTGGCCCAGCGCGCCGCCGAACTGGTCAAGGAATACCTGGTCAAGTGCAAGAACCCGGAGCAGAATGTCGGCATGCTCTCCGGCGGCAACATCCAAAAGGTGATTGTCGCGCGCGAGTTCTCCATCGGCCCCGACATCATCATCGCCAACCAGCCCACGCGGGGTATCGACGTGGGCGCGGCGGAGTTCATCCGGCGGCGTCTCCTCGAATACCGCGACGCCGGCTGTGCCGTGATTCTCGTCTCGGCGGACTTGAACGAAGTATTCTCTTTGAGTGACCGTCTGGCGGTCATGTACAAGGGCAAATTCTCCGGCCTGTTTACCGATGTCGGGAGCGTGACCGAAGAACAGCTCGGGCAGTATATGCTGGGCCTCCGGCACGACGACGAACTGGGAGGGGCTGTCTATGAACGCTGAGAAACGTTTTGAAATTTTCCGCCTGTTCTTCTCCATCCTTATCGCCCTTCTGGTCTCGTTCGCGCTGATTTTCATGGTGAGCAAGCAGCCCGTCGCGGCGATTGTGGCCCTCATTACGGGCCCCTTCAAGAGCAGTCGCAACCTCGCCAACGTCGTGGAGGCCATGATTCCCCTTATCTTTACGGGTACGGGCGTCTGTATCATGTTCGCGGCGAACCAGATTAACCTCGCGTCGGAAGGCGCGTTCCACCTCGGCGGACTGGTCGCGGCGGCGTTCGCGCTCAAACTCGCCCTCCCCGCCGGAATCGCCCCGGCGGTGTGCCTGATTCTCGCGGCGGCGGCGGGCGCGTTCTTTACGGCACTCCCCGCCATCCTCAAAATCAAAACCGGGGCCTCCGAAATGGTCGCCTCCCTCATGATTAACTACATTTCCCTGTGGTTCTGCACGTTCATTCTTATGCACTTCATCCTCGACCCCGCCGCGGGCGCGGCGTCCTACTCCCTCCCCAAAACCGCCAAACTCCCCACGCTCTTTTCCGGCACCCGCATTCACTTCGGCCTCATTATCGCGCTCGCCGTCGCGGTGCTCGGCTACGTGTTCCTGTACCGTAGCAAAATCGGCTACGAGTTGCGTATCGCGGGTTCTAACAAGCAGTTCGCGGAGTATTCCGGAATCGACATCGTGAAAGTCATCCTGATTTCGCAGTTAGTCGGCGGGGCGGTGGCGGGCCTCGGCGGCGGCGTGGAAATCCTCAGCCCGATTTACAGCCGCTTTACCTGGACTTCCCTCCTCGGCTACGGCTGGGACGCTATCGTGATTTGTACGCTCGCCAAAAAAGACCCCCTCAAAACCCCGCTCGCCGCGCTCTTTCTCGCCTACCTCCGTACCGGGGCCTCCATCATGGCGCGTACCACCGACGTGACGCTGGAAGTCGTGCAGATTACGCAGGGCGTCATTATCCTGCTGGCGGTCGCGGAGCAGTTCCTGAGCAAGACGAAACACCGGATTATCGCACGGGAGGCCAAAGCGGCCTTACAAAAAGAGGGGGGCGCGTGATATGTTACGACTGTTCTTTTCCCCGGATTTCGTCATCGCCATTCTCCGCGCGACGACGCCGATTCTGTTCGCCACTCTCGCGGCGGGCGTCGCGGCGAAAGCCGGAATCTGCAATATGGCTCTGGAGGGTATCATGCTCTTTAGCGCGCTCTTCGGCGTGATTTTCAGCCATATCACCGGAAGCTGGCTCGCCGCCTTAGTCCTGACGTGCGTCTGCGGCGGCATTATCGGCCTGATTCTCGCCTTCTTCATCCTCAACCTCAAAACCGACGAAATTCTCGCCGCTATCGCAATCAACCTCACGGCGACGGGCGGGACTGTCCTGTTACTGCTGGCCTTCTCGGGCGACCGCGGCTCGTCGACGTTCTCGACGGTCTCGGCCCCGGCTTTCGGCGGCGTCAATATTATGACCGTCCTCGCCCTGCTCATGGTCGCCGTTATGCACCTGTTCCTCTACAAGACCCCCCTCGGCCTGCAAATCCGCTCCGTCGGCGAAAACAAGAACGCCGCGGAATCCGTCGGCGTGAAGTCCATCCGGACACAGTATATCGCGCTCATTCTCAGCGGCGTACTGTGCGCGTGCGGCGGCTACTTCCTCTCCGGCGGCTACATGAACTCGTTTACAAAGAATATGCAGTCGGGGCGCGGGTTTATCGCCCTCGCCGCAAGCGAAATGGGTGCCAATACGCCTATCGGCGGATTCGCCGTGGCGATGCTGTTCGGAATCGCGCAGGCGGTCGGGAACCAGTTGCAGTTGACGAGTATCCCCGTGGAGCTTATCCAGATGATTCCCTACGCGACGACGCTGATTGGCCTCGCGGTATTCAGCTACATTGTGCGCAAGCGCAAAGAGAAACTCGCCAAAGGTTAAACTCCGTCACTGCGTGATACCTCCCCCGCCTCGCGGGGGAGGCTCATTACAGGGGCGGCGAATTATGGAGGAATTATGAACGAATTATACAAACTCTGGCTGGAAAAGCTGGACAAGGCAAGCCCGCTGTATCAGGAACTGCTCGACATTCAGGGCGACGAGAACGAAATCACGGAGCGTTTCTACCGGGAAATCGAGTTCGGCACGGCGGGACTGCGCGGAATCTGCGGCGCGGGCACCAACCGCATGAACGATTACACCGTAGGACGCGCCACGCAGGGCATCGCCGAATACATCCTGAAATCCGGGCAAGACCCCAAGAAGGGCGTCGCTATCGCCTACGACTGCCGCTACCACTCGAAGGAGTTCTCCGAAATGGCGGCGGAGATTTTCGCCGGGAACGGTATCCGGTCGTACCTGTTCCCGTCCCTGCGGCCCACGCCGGAGTTGTCCTACGCAATCCGCAAACTCGGCGCGGTGTCCGGCGTCAACATGACCGCAAGCCATAACCCCAAGGAGTACAACGGCTACAAAGTCTACTGGAACGACGGCGCGCAAATCTCCGGGGAGGTCTCCAACGGGATTCTCGCCGAAATCCAGAAACTGGACATGTTCGACACCTTCCCGCGCGTCCCTCTCGCCGACGCCGTCAAACAGGGCCTCGTCGTCATGCTCGGGGAGGATATGGACCGCGACTATTTGAACTATGTCTTATCGCTCGCCCAGCGGCCCGACAGCGAACTCGACCTCGATACGCCGATTGTCTATACGCCCTTAAACGGCGCGGGCAGTATTCCCATGATGGAAATGGCGAAGGCGCGCGGATTCCGTAACTTTACGATTGTACCGGAGCAGAAAGACCCCGACCCCGATTTCAAATCGGTACCGTTCCCGAACCCGGAGAACCCGAAGGCGTTCGCCGTCGCGGAGGAAATCGGGAAGCGCGTCGGCGCGGAAGTCCTGATTGCGACGGACCCGGATTCCGACCGCATGGCGGTGGAGGTATCGGACGGCGCGGGCGGCTACGTCCCCCTCAACGGCAACCAGACCGGAGGACTGCTTATCGCGTACCTCGCGGAGAGCAAGCGCGAACACGGCACACTCCCCGCAAAGTCGGCTATGATACAGTCCATCGTGACGGGCGATTTCGGGCGGACAGTCTGCGAGGACTACGGAATCAAAGTCTACGAGGCGCTGACGGGCTTCAAGAACATCTGCGGCAGGATTCCGGAACTCCAGCGCGACGGCTATACCTACTTTTTCGGCTACGAGGAGAGTATCGGCTGCGCGCCCGGGGAGGAAGTGCGCGACAAGGACGGCATTTCCGCCGGAATGCTCGTCTCCGAAATGGCGGCCTACTACCGCAAGAAGGGTATCGGGCTTCTCGACGCCCTCGACAGGCTTTATCAGAAGTACGGCTACTTCTCCGAGGAGCAGGTTTCGGTCGTCCTACAGGGCAAGGCCGGACAGGAGCGAATCGGGCGCATTATGGACGCGTTCCGCAACGGCGGCAATACGTCTTTCGGCGGCGTCGCCGTCGCCGAGACTGTCGACTATATCAACGGCTACCGCGACATCCCCGCCCAGAACGCCCTCAAGTACGTCATGGCCGACGGCAGTTGGTTCGCTATGCGCCCGTCGGGCACCGAGCCGAAAATCAAGTTCTACTTCTACGCCGTCAGCCCTGACAAGTCGGTGTCGCGGGAGCGCGTGGCAAATCTGGTCTCCGCCGTCAGGAAGCTGATTGACGGAATCGAATAAGGGGGCGCGACATGGCAACGCCGCACAACGCCGCCAATACGGGCGACATCGCCGAGAGCGTCCTGTTGCCCGGAGACCCACTGCGCGCGCAGGTTATCGCGGAAACCTATCTGGAAAACCCCGTACAGTTCAACGCCGTGCGGAATATGTACGGCTATACCGGGCTGTACCGGGGGCGGCGCGTCTCCGTCATGGGTACCGGAATGGGCATGCCGTCCATGGGAATCTATTCCCACGAACTGATTCACGTCTACAACGTCCGCACCCTGATTAGAATCGGGACTTGCGGCGCAATCACGCCCCGCGCCCGCGTCGGCGATATCATCATGGCGCAGGGTTCGTGTACGGATTCCCATTACGCGCGGCAGTACCAGTTACCGGGTACGTTCTCCGCGCTGGCCTCCTTCCGCCTGCTCCGCCGCGCGGCGGATGTCGCGCAGGAGAAGGGATTTCCGTACATGGTCGGCAACGTGCTCTCTACGGACGTATTCTACAAGGGCGACTTGTGGAAAGCGTGGGCGAAAATGGGCTGTCTGGCGTCCGAAATGGAGAGCTACGCGCTGTACTGTAACGCCGCACGGGCCGGGGTCGACGCCCTCGCGATTTTTACGGTGTCCAATTCCATCGTGACCGGGGAGACTACCACCGCGCGCGAACGGCAGAACAACTTCACGAATATGATGGAAGTCGCGTTGGAAGTCGCGGCAACCCCAGACTGACACGCAGTCATAAAAAGTTCCTGAAATGGCGGACAACTCTCATTTCCTGTTCCTGACATTGCGGAAAAACAAAAAGCGGGGCGTCCCGGACAAACGGAACGCGCCCGCTTTTATCAGATTCGCGCAACGCCCGAGTCTCTGGCGGCCTGCGCGACGGCGGCGGCGACCGCGTCCCTGACGCGCGGGTCAAAGGCGGCGGGAATGATGTAATCCTCGTTGAGTTCCTCGTCGGAAATCAGCCCCGCGAGCGCCTTGGACGCGGCGATTTTCATAGCGTCGTTGATGTCGCTGGCGCGTACGTCGAACGTCCCGCGGAAAATGCCCGGGAAGGCGAGTACGTTGTTAATCTGATTGGGGAAGTCGCTCCGCCCGGTCGAGATGATACGCGCTCCGCCGGCTTTCGCGTCGTCCGGGAAAATTTCCGGCGTGGGGTTCGCGCACGCGAACACAATCGCGTCCTTGCTCATGGTCTTGACCATGTCGGCGCTCACGACGCCGGGGGCCGATACGCCGATGAACACGTCCGCGCCGACAAGCGCTTCGGCGAGTGTCCCAGGCTTTTTCTCCGGGTTCGTAATCTTCGACATTTCCTCTTTGACGGAGTTCATGCCCTCCTTGCGTCCCTCGTAAATCGCGCCTTTGCGGTCGCAGAGCGTGATGTTTTTCGCCCCGGCGGAGAGTAGCAGTCTCGTAATGGCAATCGCGGCGGAGCCGGCACCGTTGACCACGATTTTAATTCCGTCCATCGTCTTCCCGACGATTTTCAGCGCGTTCGTGAGGCCCGCGAGCGTAATGACGGCGGTACCGTGCTGGTCGTCGTGGAAAATGGGGATGTCACAGCGTTCCTTGAGCTTGCGTTCAATCTCGAAACAGCGCGGCGCGGCGATGTCCTCCAGATTGACGCCGCCGAACGACCCGGCCAAAAGCGTAATCGTGTCAACGATGGTGTCCACGTCCTTGCTCCGGATACACAGCGGAACGGCGTCGACGCCGCCGAAAGCCTTGAAGAGTACGCATTTCCCCTCCATGACGGGCATGCCGGCCTCCGGGCCGATGTCGCCGAGGCCCAGAATGGCGGTGCCGTCGGTGATGACCGCCACGGTATTCCAGCGGCGCGTGAGGTCGTAGACCTTCTCGGGGTGGCGCTGGATTTCCAGACAGGGTTCCGCGACCCCCGGCGTGTAGGCCAGCGACAGCGCGTCCTTACTGTCCACCGCCGCGCGCGGCGTCACTTCCAGTTTGCCTTTCCACTCATAGTGTAGGCGCAGAGACTCTTTCGCGTAATCCATGATTCGTGCTCCTTCCATAGTTCCGTGATAGTGTCAGTTTCCGGAAAACATGATAGCCGCTTTCCGGGCGAAAATCAAGACGCGTACCAACAGGCTCGCCACGACCAGAACCAGTGCCCCGAAGCGCTATCATTCTGTCCGCCGTCGCGAGGGGGAGGTGTCGCGTAGCGACGAGGGGGCTTTTAACAGTTAAAAGAAACTTGTAAAAGGTTTCTAAAAGTTATTAAGTTTA
>CAMHBH010000090.1 GCA_946183175.1 uncultured Oscillibacter sp. | reverse complement strand
CAGGCCGTCGCGCAACTGTCAAGCCCGAACATCGTGCAGGTCTACGACGTTTCCAAGGGCGGCGAGCTTGAGTATATCGTCATGGAACTGATTGACGGTATCACGCTCAAACAGTATATGGAGCGGCGCGGGCGGCTTAACTGGCGCGAATCGCTGCACTTTATCACGCAGATTATGCGCGGCCTCGCCCACGCCCACAGCAAGGGCATTATTCACCGCGACATCAAGCCGCAGAATATCATGGTACTCCGCGACGGGAGCGTGAAAGTCGCCGATTTCGGCATCGCGTGTCTGGAGAACGCCGCGCAGACCCTCACGCAACAGGCTTTGGGTTCCGTACACTATATCTCCCCCGAACAGGCGCGCGGAGACCATATCGACGCCCGCTCCGACATCTACTCCGCCGGAATCGTGCTCTATGAAATGCTCACCGGGCGGCTTCCCTTCGAGGGCGAATCGGCGGTATCGGTGGCCATACAGCATTTGAGCGCCGTACCGCCTACGCCCCGCTCCATTGACCCCGACATCCCCGACCAGTTGGAGCTCATCTGCATGAAGGCCATGGTTCAGGACGTGAACCTCCGCTACCCGTCCGCCGAGGCCATGATTCAGGACTTGGACGCGTTCCGGAAAGACCCGGAAGTCAGTCTCGACTTCCAAATGTCGGACATCCGCCCGCCCGTGACCGACGAGCCGACGCAGGCCCTCCGCGACGGGCAGACGCGCCGCATAGACGACAGCGCACAAAGGAGGGGAAATCCCATGCGCAACGAGGACGAGGACAGCTCCCGCAACGTCACGCAACTGGTACTCTTCGGCGTGGCGGGCTTCCTGGGGATTCTTCTGGCGGTCGTACTCATTCGCGGCATTCTCAATTCCTTCGTGCGCAACGACCCCGAGGAACAGCACATGGTTCGCTCCGTGCTGGGCTACACCGTCGCGCAGGCCCGGGAATTGGAGGGCGTCAACGGCGTCTTCGAGATTGTCGAGGCCGGGAGCAAGTTCAGCGACGACTACGCCCCCGGAATCATTATGGAACAGGACCCCGCCGAGAACAGCTACCGCAAGGGCAATAATTTAATTATCCGCGTCTGGGTGAGTTCGGGCGAGGAGACCGCCAAAATGCCCGATGTCGTCAACCAGTCGGTCACGCAGGCGGAAAAGGTCACGCTGGCCGACTTAATCCGCCGATATTCGCTTACTGTCGAGGCCGACCAGGACGACGGGGAATATAACGACGACATCCCCGCCGGGAATATCGTGGCCAGCCAGCCCGAGGAGGGGCGCGTCCTGCACCGCGGCGACACAATCCGCCTGATTCTCAGCAAGGGCCCTAGGCCCCCCGCCACATGGCCCCTGACTTACTTCGTGGGCATGAAACTTGACCTCGTGCTCAATCAGCTTGGCAATTTAGGCCTGACGCGCGGCAGTGTCGATTACGAGTACAGCGACGAGCCGGAGGGGACGATTATCAGCCAGTCGCCCGCCGCGCAGACGCAGGTCACGGACGGGACGAAAGTCAACTTTGTGGTCAGCAAGGGGCCGGAGCCGCGCGTAGAGCCGGAGCCCGAACCCGAACCGGAACCCGAGCCCGAGCCAGAACCCGAACCCGAACCCGTAACGCCGGCGGAAAAGAGTATCGAACTGGTGATTCCGCTTCCGTCGGAGGGCGAGACGGGCTACATGGAACTCTACCAGGACGGGCGGCGTGTCGAAAGCGGCACGGTGAGCTTTAACACGGGCACGTACACCATGGAGCTGACCGCGACCGGGCAAACTGTCGTGACGGTCTACATGGACCAGGAGCGGCTTTACAGCGAGACCATCGACATGGAGCAGGCCGGAGACCGCTATATTTTGAGCAAAAACGAGACGACTTCGAGCAGTACGACCGACGAGAGCGACAGTACGTCACAGCCCGACAGCGGCGCGACGACCGGCACGCAGACCGGGCCGCGTATCGGGGAGGATGGGAAGGTATACCCGCTTGACCCCGAGGACGAGCCGGGCTATCAAGACCCGAATGTCGCGGCGGCAAACAGCGCCATTGACGCGCTGATTGAGGCCATTTTCGGCGGGACGAACGCGGACGAATGAAGACCGGACGCATACGCAAAGCCCTGAGCGGCTTTTACTACGTGGAATCGGACGGCGAGATTTTGACCTGCCGGGCGCGGGGGAAATTCCGCAAGGACGGCGTGTCGCCGCTCGTAGGCGACCGCGTGGAAGTCCGCGAACTCGGCGCGGGCGAGGGCTTCCTGCAACGCGTACTCCCGCGCCGTAACGCCTTCAGCCGTCCCGCCGTCGCGAATATCGACCAAATGGTGATTATCGCGTCCGCCGCGCCGCCCGTCACCGACCCGTTTCTCATCGACCGTATGATGTCCGTCGCGGTGTTCAAGGACTGTCAGGTGCTGTTACTGCTCAACAAGTGCGACCTGAACCCCGCCGACAGGCTTTACAATATCTATCACGCGTCGGGCGTGGAGACGTTGCGCGTCAGCGCCGAGACGGGAGAGGGTATCGACACCCTGCAAACGCTCTTACAAGGCAAACTGTCCGCCTTTACGGGCAATTCCGGCGTCGGGAAGTCCAGCATTCTCAACGCGCTGTATCCTGCGTTCGGACTGCAAACCGGGGAAATCAGCGACGCCCTCGGGCGCGGACGCCATACCACGCGGCATATCGAAATTTACAGTCTTCCGGGCGGCGGGGAGGCCGTCGATACTCCCGGCTTTTCGTCGTTCGAGACAGAAGAGCTCAATTTAGAACTCAAGGCCCATCTCCCGGAGACGTTCCCGGAGTTCGGCCCGTATCTGCGAGACTGCCGTTTCGCGGGCTGTTCGCACACGAAGGAGCGCGGCTGTGCCGTACTCGACGCCCTGCGCCGGGGCGAAATCCAGCCGTCGCGGCACAACAGTTACGTCCGCCTCTACGAGGAATTGAAGCCCCTGCGGGAGTGGCAGACACGTAAGGAGGGAAATTGATATGAATGGAGCACAGGCGTTAATCGAGAGTTTGCGCCGCGAGAACGTGACGCATATGTTCGGCTACGCGGGCGCGACGATTTGCCCGGCGGTCGACGCGCTCGCCGCCGTGCCCGAAATCGGCTACACGCTCGTACGCACGGAGCAGAACGCCGGGCATATGGCGTCCGGCTACGCGCGCGTCAGCGGGAAAGTCGGCGTGTGCATGGTGACATCCGGCCCCGGCGCAACGAATCTGCTGACAGGTATCGCCACGGCCTACATGGACTCTATCCCCATGGTCGCCATTACCGGACAGGTGCCCAGTAACCTCCTCGGACGCGACATCTTTCAGGAAGTCGACATTACCGGGGCCGCCGCGCCCTTTACGAAACACAGCTACTTAGTCAAGGACGCCAACGACATCCCGCGCATTGTCAAGGAATCGTTTCACATCGCGTCGACGGGACGCCCGGGGCCCGTGCTGATTGACATCCCGATTGACGTACAGGAACAGGAACTCAAAGCCTTTGAATACCCGGAGGAAGTTCGTATACGCGGCTATCGCCCGTCCGTGAAGGGGAACGACTTGCAGATAAAGCGCGTCGTGAAGGCGATTGCGGAGGCGAAACAGCCGCTGATTTGCGCGGGCGGGGGCGTGTGGCTCGCCGACGCCCGGGAGGAATTGCGTACCCTCATAGAGCGCTACGACATCCCCATGGTCAAAACCATGATGGGAATTTCGCTCATGCCGTCCGACCACCCGTTAAATATGGGCATGATTGGGGCCCACGGCAACCGTTGCGCGAATAAGGCGCTGGTCAAGTCGGACTTGCTCATCATGGTGGGCTGTCGGGCCGCCGACAGGACGATACTTTCCCCCGACGAAATCCAGCGGCGCATGTCGATTGTACACATTGACGTAGACCCCGCCGAAATCGGGAAGAATATGCAGGCGGCGGTTCCCCTCGTGGGCAATATCAAAGTCATACTCAACCAGTTACTTGCGCAGGAGCTTTCCGTACCCGACACCACGGAATGGAAAGCGATGTTGCGCGAACTCCGGCACGAGGAAGTAACGCGCGTTTTCCCGCGCCGGGACGGCTCCGTATTCCCAGGGACAGTCCTCCGCGAACTCGGGCGCAAACTCGACGACGACGCGGTCGTGTGCGTGGACGTGGGCCAAAACCAGATTTTCGCTTGCAAGTACCTCCCGCAGAAGAACGGGCGCTTCCTGACGACAGGCGGATTGGGGACGATGGGCTACTCCTTACCCGCCGCCGTGGGCGTCAAGACCGCTCTGCCCGACCGTCAGACAATCGTCGTATGCGGCGACGGCTCGTTCCAGATGGAGATGAACGAACTGGCCGCCGTACGCTGTGCCGGACACGATATCAAAATCGTACTGTTCCGCAACCGTACCCTCGGGCTTGTCCACCAGATACAGACGCAGGAACCGTATCACGGGCCGTTCGGGGTGTCGCTGGACGGCTCCCCGGATTTCGCCGCGATTGCCGCCGCCTACGGAATCCCGACGCTGACGCTCTCCGACGAGGGGCGGCTGTCCGGCACGCTCGACGAGTTCCTGCAAACGCCGGGGCCGTGCCTGTTGCTGTGCGAAGTCGACCCGGACGTGAAGACCACCGACTAAGGGGGCGAAGACGATGAAACAGACGATTTCCGTATTAGTCGAAAACCGCGCGGGCGTGTTGAACCGTATTACCGGATTGTTTTCCCGGCGCGCGTTCAATATCGAATCCCTCGCCGTCGGCGTCACCGACGACCCGACGGTCTCCCGCATTACGATTATTGTCGACAGCGGCAACAGCGTCGTGGAACAGGTCGAAAAGCAGTTGAATAAGTTGATAGAGGTCATCAAAGTCCGCACGCTCAACGAACACAGTCTCATCGGGCGCGAACTGATTCTGATAAAAGTCAACGCCAACAACAAGACGCGTCAGGATATCATGACGATTTGCAACATCTGCGGCGCGAAAGTCGACGACATTACCCCGACTTCCATGACGCTCGAACTTTCCGCGACCAAGGAGAAAGTCGACACCTTTGAATCGCTCATGCGACCGTTTTCGATTCTCGAAGTTGTGCGGACGGGCGTTATCGCGATTCAGAAAGGGAGCGGCAAAATCTGAGTGCGGATACTGGGAATCGACCCCGGATACGCAATCGTGGGCTTTGGGCTGATTGAGGCCGCGCGCGGCCAGGCGCGTATGCGTACCTACGGGGCGATTACGACCCCGGCGGGGGTGGCGTTGTCGAAGCGCCTGTTGCAAATCGACCGCGACATGCAGCAGCTTCTAGACACGCTCAAACCGGATGTCGTGGCCATAGAGGAACTGTTCTTCAACACGAACCACACGACGGGAATCGCCGTGGCGCACGGGCGGGGCGTGATACTCTGCGCGGCGGAGCGCTACGGCGTCCCGCTCTACGAGTACACGCCCTCCCAGGTCAAGATTGCCGTCACGGGCTACGGCAAGGCCGACAAGCGGCAAGTCATGGACATGACGCGGCGCATACTCAAATTGTCCGCGCTCCCGAAGCCCGACGACGCCGCCGACGCGTTAAGTATTGCGCTGTGCCACGCGCGGAGCGCCACGTCGCGACTGCCCCGCCCCGACAGGCCCGGGAAAACGATTTGACCCGACGGCCCCGGGAAACTGTCCTGTCCGACAGCGCGGGAAAACGATTTGACCGACAGTCCCGGAAACGTTCCTCGTTGCCAGTCCCGGGAAACGTTCCTGACCGACACCGGGAAAACCATCGAATGGGGGACACCTATGTTTTACTACCTTGACGGCACGATTGCGGAACTCCTCCCCGGTATGGCGGTCGTGGACTGCGGGGGCGTCGGCTACGGGTGCCGTACCACGTCGCACACGCTCTCGGCCCTCAAACGCGGACAGCGCGCCAAACTCTACACCTTCTTACACGTCGGCGACGCGATTTTCGACCTCTACGGGTTCGCCACACAAGGCGAGTTGAACGCGTTCCGTATGCTGATAGGCGTCTCGGGCGTGGGGCCGAAGGCGGCGCTGGGGCTGTTGTCGACGCTCACCCCCGACGCCCTGACGCTTGCCATCATCACGGAGGACGAGCGCGCGCTGACTTCCGCGCCGGGAATCGGCAAAAAGATTGCGCGGCGTATGATACTCGAACTCAAGGACAGGCTTTCGGGAGAAGCGCCGGGAGGCGCGGGGGCGTCGGGCGACGTACTGCCGCCGATTGTCGACAAGTCCACGGAGGCCGCGCAGGCCCTGACCGCCCTCGGCTACTCCGCGCAGGAAATCCGCGCGGCGATGAAGGGCCTTGACGTGACTTCCCTTCCCTTGGAGGAAATCATACGCCAGAGCCTGAAAAAAATGGCGAAATGACGTGAAAACATGAGTATTGATTTCGGAAATGACATTTACGAAGAGCCTCTCGTCGCGCAGACGTTCCTACAGGAGGACGCGCAGGAGGGCACGCTACGCCCGAAGACACTCCGGGAGTACATCGGGCAGGAGAAGGCGAAGGAACAGCTACAGATTTTCATCGAGGCGGCGAAGAAGCGCGGGGAATCGCTGGACCATGTACTTTTACACGGCCCGCCCGGTCTGGGCAAGACGACCCTCGCGGGGATTATCGCGCAGGAAATGGGCGTGAATATCCGGATAACGTCCGGCCCGGCGATTGAGAAGCCCGGCGACCTCGCCGCGCTTCTGACGAATCTCAACGAGGGCGACATCCTCTTTGTCGACGAAATCCACCGCCTTGACCGGAGCGTGGAGGAGATTCTTTACCCCGCTATGGAGGACTACGCGCTGGACATCATCGTAGGGCGCGGGCCAAGCGCGAACTCTATCCGGTTGGATTTGCCGCACTTTACGCTCATCGGGGCCACGACCCGCGCCGGACAGCTCTCCGCGCCACTCCGTGACCGTTTCGGCGTGACGCTACGCCTGGAGCTCTACAGCGCGGAGGAACTGTCGAGAATCGTCACGCGGAGCGCGAAAATCTTACAGGTCGAGACAGTCCCGGAAGGCGCGTTCGAGATTGCGCGCCGGAGCCGCGGAACGCCGCGTATCGCGAATCGCATGCTGCGGCGCGTCCGGGACTACGCGCAAGTCCGCGCCGACGGCGTGATTACGCGCGAAGTCGCCGACATGGCCCTCTGCGCGCTGGAAATCGACTATTTGGGCCTAGACCCGGTAGACCGCCGGATGTTAGGGGCGATTATCGACCACTATCGCGGCGGGCCCGTGGGCCTCGAAACCCTCGCCGCCACGATTGCCGAGGAGGCCGTCACATTAGAGGACGTGTACGAGCCCTATTTAATGCAGTTGGGGTTCCTGACGCGTACCCCGCGCGGGCGTTGCGTGACCGAGGCGGCGTACAGGCACCTCAACAGGCCCATCCCCGGCGGCCCGACCGCCGCGCAATCGGGTTTCTCAACCGCTGACAGCGTTCCGTCGCGGCGCGCCGACAGTCCCCGAAACTGGGCGGGCCTCCCGCCTGACTGCCGCCCCGACCGCGTGCCCCGGGGCGTCGACTGAAAAGTAAAAATGTGGACTAAAATAAGTAAATATTTGGCCTGAACGCCTAAAAACTGCCGAATTTTTCAAGAAAAATTTGTACCTGACAGGAGAAACCGCTTGACATTTTCCACAGAGGACGGTTATAATAGGCCCATGTTTGATTTGTGTACGGAGTCCGTCTACGGACACGCCCCCGAGGGTGTCCGTCCTCCCCCGGACGAGGAATTGTGCCGCCGCGCCGCCTCCGGCGACCCCGACGCCGAAGAAACCCTCGTCCGCCGCCACTACCGCCTTGTCCGGAGCTGTGCGCGCCCGTTCTTCCTCGCCGGGTTCGACAGCGAGGACTTGATTCAGGAAGGCATGCTCGGCCTGCTCAAAGCAATTCGAGAGTACGACCCCCGCAAAGAGGCCGCGTTCCGCACGTTCGCCGAACTCTGCGTCCGCCGCCGCCTCGCTTCCTTACTCCGCGACTCCGCCCGCGACAAACGAAGAGCGTCTACCCAGTCCGTTTCCCTTAATTCTCCCGGTTTTGACAGCGATTCCAACGCCGTGTTCGCGCCTATGCTCCAGCGGAACCCCGAAGAGTTCCTCATCGACCGTGAGCATACGGCGGCCCTCCTGTCCGGTGTCCGGAAACAGTTGTCCGAATTTGAAGCAGTGATTTTAGGGTACTATCTGGACGGCCTTTCATGCAGGGAAATCGCCGGCGCCGTCGGCAGAAACCCGAAGTCCGTGGACAACGCAGTGCAGCGCATCCGGCGCAAGGTTGCGCGGCACATTCTTTCCGGCGAATCCAGCGAAAGCTGAGCGCAAATATTTCATCACAGGAGAGGGTAACAACATGTACGAGGATAAGGTGCTGGTTTGCAAGGAATGCGGCAACGAGTTCGTGTTCACCGCCGGCGAGCAGGAGTTCTACGCCGAGCGCGGCTTCCAGAACGAGCCCCAGCGCTGCAAGGCCTGCCGCGACGCGCGCAAGAATGCCGCCCGCGGCCCCCGGCAGTATTTCGAGGCCGTCTGCGCCAACTGCGGCGGCGTGGCCCGCGTGCCGTTCGAGCCGAAGTCCGACCGCCCGGTCTATTGCAGCGAGTGCTTCGCCAGAATGCGCGAGCAGGCTTGACCGCCGTCACGCATTGAGGCAGTACGCCGCGCCGACCGTCCCTTATGCCGCGTTGGTGGCCTGACGCACTTGGCCCCCGGAACGCGTGGGAATCCGGCACGACACCATCGGCCCAGCCCTTACGGGTTGGGCCGCGCTACTTTTTGCCCTCTCCGGCCCCTATGTCAGCAGGCCGGAGAGGGCAATGTC
>CAMHBH010000089.1 GCA_946183175.1 uncultured Oscillibacter sp. | reverse complement strand
TGAAGCCCACGCCCACGACTTGCATTGCGACATCGTTGGAAATCTCGAAGAGCGAACAGGCCATGGGAATCAGCAGTAACGAGCCGCCCGCGACGCCCGACGCCCCGCACGCCGCCATAGTCGCAAGCAGACTGAGCACGAGCGCCGACGGAAAGTCCACGTCGATTCCGACCGTATTCGCCGCCGCCAGCGTCATGACGGAGATGGTCACGGCGGCCCCGTCCATGTTAATCGTGGCGCCGAGCGGGATGGAGACCGAGTACGTTTCGCGGTCAAGCCCGAGGCGTTCGCACAGGGCCATATTCACGGGGATGTTGGCGGCGGAACTGCGCGTAAAGAACGCCGTGATTCCGCTTTCGCGGAGGCACCGGAACACGAGCGGGTAGGGGTTGCGCCGGAGGCAGACGAACGCAATCAGCGGGTCTACGACCAGCGCCACGAACGCCATACAGCCGACGAGCAGGAGTAAGAGCTTGCCGTAGGTGGTGAAGATTCCGAGGCCGTTCGTGGAAACCGTGTTGAATACCAGTCCCATAATGCCGAACGGGGCGAGGTTGATAATCCAGCGCACGACTTGCGACACCGCGTCCGACAGGTTCGACAGTACGGCTTTCGTGCTCTCCGTCGCGACGCTTTTCAGAGCCAGTCCCACGACGACCGCCCAGAGCAGGATTCCGATGTAGTTCGCGTCGACGAGCGACGCCACCGGATTCGCGACGATGTTCATGAGCAGGTTGTGGATGACTTCCCCGATACCCGACGGCGCGGAGGTCACGTCGGGGATATCGGCGAGGGCGAGTTTTTGCGGGAATAAGTAGCTCCCGACGACGCCCGTCAGCGCCGCCAGAAACGTACTGACGACGTAGAGCAGGAGTACGAGGCCGAAGCGGCGGTTCATGCCCTTGGAACTCTGTACAAGCGCGCTCATAATCAGCACAAAGACCAGAATCGGGGCGATAGCCTTCAGCGCGCCGACGAACAAATCGCCGAAAATCGCCAGCCACGACGCCCCCGGCACGGCTAATCCGAGTACCGCGCCGACCGCCAGCCCCGCCGCGATACGGAGTATCAGGCTGAACTCGTTGTAGGCCTTCACCAGTTGTTTGAGTTGTTTCATACAGCGTCTCCTCTGTTTCTATGGTTGTATCCGGCACCCCGATTTTATTTCGCCTTTTCGCCCCACCCGGGCGCGAAAATAGTCTTGTCGACGGCGAAGATAATCACCATAGCCACGCCGCCGGTCACAACCGTGGTAACGATACTCTGTACGGTGTTCCGCAGGGCGGCGTTGGAAATCAGGGCCAGCGCGACGGGGTTCCAGACGCAGGTAAACAGGTTCATGACTAAGAACACGACGACCGTCGCCGCCATATGCGCCAGAATCTGCGGGCCTACCGGGCCGTGACTGCGGAAAGTCACGTTGCGTTGCAGGGGGAAGTTGATGCACTCCCCGAAGAAAATCGCGGTGAGGTTGGCGAGGGTAAACGCCAGTCCTCCGGCGGCGAGGTCGTTTCCGACGATGGCGAGGCTGAAGTCCACGCCGAACAGGGAGACCGGAATCCCGGGCCACATCCATTCCGCGTCGCCGACCATGCCCCGGTACATTCCCGGCAGGAAAATCAACAGCAGGGCCTTAATGGCCGTGACCACGTAGCTGAAAAACACGAACAGCCCGCCCTCGCGAATCCACTTGGCCGCGCCGGGGTGCTTCTCCGCGAAGCCGTTCCACCATTTCGTAAATGCGTTGCCTTTCAAGGAAAGTCCCTCCTTCCGTCATTCCATGGACTGCGCTTTCTTGAATACCTTCCGCTGTTTGAAGTAGCCGGAGATAATCTTGCCCAGCCCCTGGAAGAATGCGATTGCGTGTCCGTTGACAATCGTCAAAATCCCCTCGCACATCTCCTGCGACACCATGCCGCCCGTCATTTTGCCGATTCCCCGGAACGGCATGTTGTAAATGAAGATAATGTTCAAGTCGGGCGTGCCCTTCTTCATACTCCGGTTGAGCAAGGCCGTGAGGATTCTGTAGGCGATACGCGCCTTGATACTCCGGGCGTAGTAGAGCTGACAGATTGCGTCGTTCATGCCGATGGTACCGCTCCAGTGTCCGTCGGGGATGGGGTGGCCCAACAGGGTTTCAAATTCGCGGTCGGGTACGTCCTCGATTTCGCCGGAGAAGTACGCCGGAATCGCGCTGCGTTCGCACGGCTCGGGGGCGTGGGTGCCCTCCACGGTGATTTCGCCGTTGAGGCGGATGTCGGCGACGGACGCGCCGATGAGTACGGCGTACTCCCCGCCGTCAATCTCGAATTGGTTCGTTTTCGTGTTGAAGTAGCGGAAAGCCTTGTCGTCGAAGGGAATCGTCACGGACTTGCTCTCGCCCGCTTTCAGGAAAACTTTCTGGAAACCTTTCAATTCCTTTGCGGGGCGGTAGACGGACGGCGTTTTCGCGCTGATGTAAAGCTGGGCGACTTCCGCGCCGTCGCGCTCTCCGGTATTTTTCAGGGTGAACGTCGCGCCCTCGTCGGTGACGCTCAAATCCGAATACTCGAAGGTCGTGTAGCTCAGGCCGAAGCCGAACGGGAACAGCACGGGTTTCTTGACGGTCTCGAAGTAGCGGTAGCCGACGTAGAGGCCCTCGCGGTATTCTACGGTGCGCTCCTGGGCGGGGAAGTAGGGCGCGGAGGGGGTGTCGTGGTATTTCAGGGCGTAGGTCTCGGAGAGCTTGCCGGACGGGTTGACCTCGCCCATGACGGCGCGGAGAATCGCGGCGGCCCCGGCCTGTCCGTGCAGGCAGCCGTGAATCATGGCCTTACAGCGCGACAGCCACGGCATTTCCACCGCCGAACCCGCCGCCATTATCGCCACAATATTCCCGTTGACGTTCGCAAGCGCGTTGATTAAGTCCGTCTGACTGCGCGGGAGCTTCATATTCGGGCGGTCGAGGCCCTCGGATTCGCTGATTTCGTCCAGTCCGATGTACAGTAACACCACGTCGGCCTTTTTGGCGAGTTCCACGGCCTCGTTGAGCATATCGCGGTCGCCGGGGCCCGTGCGCGGGTAGCCCTGCGCGTAGCCGACAATATCAAGCCCGGTTCCGGCTACGATGTCCATGGCGTTGTCGAGGCGCGTACAGTTGACCACCGACGAGCCCGCGCCCTGGTACCGCGCGTTCTTGGCAAATTCCCCGATAACTGCCGTCTTTGTCCCGGCCTTCAGGGGCAGAATGTTCTCTTCATTCTTCAAGAGTACCAGAGACTGTTCCGCCGCCTTCTGCGCGATTTGGTGGTGTCCTTCCTTGTCGAAGGGCTTGCCCTTCAACTTGTCGACAGCCGCGCGGGTCGACAGAATCACGTCGAGAAGTTCGTCGAGGCGCTGGTCGATGACTTCCTCGGAGATTTTCCCGGCCTTGACCGCCGCGATAAGTTCCTCGTCGCTGTCGCCGCCGGTGGTGGGCATTTCGAGGTGTCCGCCCGCGCGGACGCCCTCCACATGGTCGTTAGACCCGCCCCAGTCGGAGACCACATAGCCGTCGAAGCCCCAGCTATCCCGGAGGATTTCCTGTAACAGGTGCGGGTTCTCGTTGGCGTACGTCCCGTTAATCATGTTGTAGGACGACATGATTGCTTTCGGGCGGGCCTCCCTGACGGCGATTTCAAACGCGGTCAGGTAGATTTCGCGTAAAGTACGCTCGTCGACGATGGAATCGGAGGCCATGCGGCGGAGTTCCGTATTGTTGGCGGCGAAGTGTTTCGGGCAGGCCGCGACGCCGTTGGCCTGTATGCCCCGGATGTACCCGGCGGCGATTTTCCCGGCTAAGTACGGGTCTTCCGAAAAATACTCGAAGTTGCGCCCGCAGAGCGGATTCCGCTTGATATTCATGCCCGGGCCGAGCAGTACGCACACGTCCTGCGACGCGGCCTCCTCGCCCAGACAGCGCCCGATTTCCTCGCCGAGTTCGGGACTCCACGAATTGGCGATAGTCGCGGCGGTCGGGAAGCACGTCGCGGGGAGCGAACCGTTGAGGCCTAACTGGTCTCCGGCCCCCTCCTGCTTGCGGATTCCGTGGGGGCCGTCCGACATCGTCATGCCCCCGATTCCCAGCCGTTTCAGACTTCTGCTCTCCCAGAAGTCCTTCCCGGAGAAGAAGTAGCACTTCTCCTCAAGGCTCATCTGCGAAATTAAATCCTGATGTTTCAAAGTTTCCTCCCCTTTCAGTTGATTACAGAACGGAGACGACTTTACAGCCGCCTCCGTTGTTCCGGTAGGAACGCCGCGCCGGTTACTTGTCGCCGGCCTTCTTCTTGTAGCCCCGGTAGAGCAGGAACCACGCCACAGCCGCAAAGGCGACAATCGCCGCGTCAATGGCGTACATGGTGACTTTCCACGGTGCCATACCCGTATTGAGGTTGCCTTCCGCGTACTGGCGGCTGTTGGCCACGACGTACAGGATATTCTTGGCGGCGGTACGCATGGCCTGTTTTGCGCCGTTGGTGTCGCGGAAACGCACGTCGTTGGTCTCGGTTGCGTAGTTGACGAGCATGAGGTCGGAGCCGTTGCGGATTCCCTGGTCGGCGCTCATGTAGCCGTAGACGCCGAAGTAGTCGGTCTCGACGAAGCCCTTGAAGCCCCACTCGTCGCGCAGTACGGTGGTCTGCAATTCCTTGCAGCCGCCCGACCAGCGGTTTCCGACGTAGTTGAACGAGGACATCACCGCGAGGCAGTCGGAGTCCTTGACGCACTTCTCGAACGGGCGGAGGTAGATTTCGCGAATCGCCTGCTCATTGCTCCACGTACAGAGCATGTCGCAGCGGTTGCCCTCTTGGTCGTTCATGGCGAAGTGCTTCATGTAGGCGTAGACGCCGTTCTTCTGCGCGCCCGCGACGGCGGCGGCGGCGATATAGCCCGAGAGAATCGGGTCTTCCGAATAATACTCGAAGTTGCGTCCGGCGAACGCCGTGCGGTGGATGTTCATGGCGGGGGCGTACCAGCCGGAAACGTCCATCTCGTTGGCCATCTTGCCGATACTGTCGCCGAACTCCTCGGCGAGTTCCTTGTTAAACGTGGCGGCAATCACGACGCCGACGGGGAAGCCCACGGAGCCGACGCCCGTAAAGTTGTTGTTAATGGAGGACGGGCCGTCGCAGTCGTTCGTGCGGACTTTGCCCACGGACGCGACCGCCGCCGTCTGGTAGCCGCCCAGAGAAATGACCGCGTTCATGTCGTCGAGCGTCATTTCGTCCATGAGCTGGTCCCACTTGGGGTCGTTCTTGTCTAGCCCGCGCACGTCCGAGAGGGTGAGGCCGTTTTTCGCGCCCGTCGTGACGGGGGCGGCGTCGGGGTCTTCATCCGCCGCGGTGGCCTCCGCCGTCAGATAGTTGCTGATGTTGTAGAAGGTGGCCTTCTTGTCGGGGGCAAGCTCGAAATCCATGGGCCTGTCGGGGGAGACGGGAACGGGGGCGGCGGTGGCGTCGTCGTAGTTGGCGAAGCCGCCCGCGCGCGACAGGTACTTGACATTCCCCGCCGCGAAGTCGAACAGGTTCGACGCCGTAATCTGGTCGCTGTCGCGCTTGTTATTGTTGTTGTAGACAATCATCTCCGGGACGTTCCAGACCTGCGAGGCAATCTGGGTATGCGAATCGCGGTTGATGGAAATCACGTAGTCCCCGTTCTCCAGGACGTAGCTTCTGGAGCGCTGATAGTCGTAGGACATGAGGTCGTCCTTGTTAATCACGACGTGTACGGTCTCGGTGTCGCCGGGCTGGAGCAGTCCGGTCTTCTCGAACTGCACGAGGTTGGCGGTGGCCTTCTCGATTCCGCCCTCGTTGTAGGGCGGGTTGCAATAGGCCTGTACGACTTCCTTCCCGGCCACGTTGCCCGTATTCGTCACGATAACGTCAAATTCGACGGTATTCTCGGTCTCGGTCAGACTGCCCATGGTCTGGCTGAACGTCGTGTAGGAGAGGCCGTAGCCGAAGGGGTATTGTACAACCTCGTCGTAATTAATCTTGCCCACGGCGGCGGCGGTCTCGTAGAAGCGGTAGCCGACGTAAATGCCCTCGACGTAATTGACGAAGGACGGAACGACCGCCGCGCCGCCGAAACTCGTCGTGGACTTGAACTCGTCCATGTTGGAGTATCTGAAAATGCCGAAGTTGTTCCACCACGGCGCGGCCTTGAAATCGCGGATGTAGGTGTCGACCAGACGCCCGGAGGGGTTGGTCTCCCCGGCGACGATTTCGCCCAGCGCGGTGAAACCGACGTGTCCCTGAGACGGGGCCCAAAGGACGCTCTTAATCTGGCTGTAGTCCTCGACGAAGGTCAGGTTGAAGCTGTTGGAGCAGTTGACGACCACAATCACGTTGTCGAAGTTGGCACAGACGAGGTCAAGCAGTTCGCGCTCCCGGTTGGACAAGTCCAGATAGGTGTCGCCCTCGTTCCAGTCGTTGCCGGCGTTGAGCTTGTCGTCGTAGGTGGCGGCGGTGTAGGTGGTGCCGTCCTGATAACTGCCGTTGACGATGCCCGCCATATCATAAGGAATGTCGGCACCCTCGCCGCCCGAACGCGCGATAAAGAACATGGCGGTATCGGAGAACTTCTGTGCGTTGGCGATGAGGTCGTCGGTGTAGAGCGACACGGCGGGTTCGGGGAGCGTCCAGTCCTGGGCCCACATGCCCACATCGGGCCGCCCGTCCTTGTAGTTGACGTAGAAGTTTGTCAGCTCGGTGTTGGTCTCGATTCCGGCGTCGTTGAGGGACTGCAGGGGCGTGACTTTCGCGTAGGCGTCATTGAGGCCGCCGGAGCCCGCGCCGCCGTAGCAGGCGGCGGTCGACGCCCAGCCGAAGACGTTGAGCTTTGCGCCGGAGGACATCGGCAGGAATCCGCCCCGATTCTCGACGAGTACGATACCCTCCCGGGCAATCTGTACGGCGAGTTCCTGGGCCTCCGCGGCGGTCGCCTCCTCGATGGTGCCGCTTCCGCTGATGAGGTCCAGCATGGTGCTCATGGGCCCCGTGCAAATCAGGTTGACGGTCAGCGTCAGGGCCAGGAGCATGGCCAGCAGGGACGAACCCCGTACCAGTGCTTTTTTGCTGCCCATGCGCCCCGCGAGAATCGCCACGACGATTCCCACCACCAGAATGACCGCGATTGCAATCAGGTGCGTTCTGATGGAGTTAATCACGTTGATGACATCCTCCATGTTGATACTCAGCATGAAACAATCTCTCCTTCCTTTTCCTTCTTCCAAGTTGATTCGGGTCTTGCACAACTGAATTATAATGCCCCGGACAGAAATGTGCAAGCGCCTCTCCGCATTTTTGGGGAAATTCACAAAAATGAGGGGCTATTCCGTACAAAAGAGACAAGTCAGGCTTTGCGCCTTGACAGATTCGCCGCGAGGGGGTAATCTTTCACGGGAGAGGAGGCGGAGCCGTGTATTACGGAACGATTAAAGACTGTGACATCGCCAACGGGGAGGGGGTACGCGTGAGCCTGTTCGTGTCGGGCTGTACGAACCACTGCGCGCACTGCTTCCAGCCGGAGACGTGGGATTTCGAGTACGGACAGCCCTTCACGCCCGCGACGGAGAAGCGCATTCTACAAATGCTGTCGCCGTCGTACATTGCGGGGTTGTCCCTGCTGGGCGGGGAGCCGTTCGAGCCCGACAATCAGCGCGTGTTACTCCCGTTTCTGCGGCGCGTGCGGGAGGCCTACCCCGCGAAAACTATCTGGTGCTACTCCGGTTTCACGCTGGACGAACTGCGTACGGAGGGCGCGTACCCGTGCCGCGAGACTACGGCGGACATGCTGTCGCTGATAGACGTACTCGTCGACGGGCGTTTTGTCGAGAACTTGAAGGACATTTCGCTACGCTTTCGCGGGAGCCGTAACCAGCGCCTGATAGACCTGAACGCCACGCGCAAGGCCGGGGAAGTCGTGTGCCTGCCCGACCGGAGGAGATAAGGAGGATTGCGCATGAATGAAGTCAGGAACGCCGAGGAACGCGACATTCCGTCGGTGTTGCGCCTGCTGGAACAGGTCAACATGGTACACCACAACGGACGCCCGGACCTTTTCAAGGGCCCCGCCACAAAGTACGACGCCGGACAGCTCCGGGAGATTTTCCGGAATCCGGAAACGCCCGTCTTTGTTTGCGCGGACGACGCCGACGCCGTACAGGGCTATATGATATGTATGCTGAAACAGGCCGTCAATGACAACATCCTGACGGACATCAAGACACTGTACATTGACGACCTGTGTGTAGACGAGGCGCTTCGCGGGACGGGCGTCGGACAGGCGCTCTACGAACACGCCGTAGCATTCGCGCGGGAATCGGGGTGCTACAATGTTACCCTGAATGTATGGGCGCTGAACCCGTCGGCGTTACGCTTCTACGAGCGGCGCGGCATGACGCCTCAGAAAATCGGCATGGAGTACATTCTGTAACGAACAGGAACCGGACATCTGTCCGGTTCCCGCTTTGCGCTTATCCGACGTATTTCATACCAAATTCCTGTTGCTGGATGTCGACATCGGCGTGAAGTCCCTCGGCCCACTCGTCGTAGTCGTCATCCCGGAGCTTGTCGAAAACCTGTACCTGCCAGTAGACGAACGGGTCGTCGCCGACGTAGTAGATGATATGGTAGCCCGTGGAAGTCTCGACAATGTCGGTGTCGCCGGGCTTGCGCGCCGGGTCGAAACACCAGTCGTTGAACTCGGCCAGCATTTGCCCCTGATAGACGCGCTCGTACAGCCCGCCCTCGTACTGACTGCCCGGGTCGTCGGTGTTGTCCTCGACCAGCGCCGCGAACGATTCCTCGGTCGCCTCGCCGTCCTGCCACTGCTG
>CAMHBH010000088.1 GCA_946183175.1 uncultured Oscillibacter sp. | reverse complement strand
CCCCGTCCCGTTCTTCTCCGTCTCCGGGGACGAGGAGAAGAAGACCCGCGGCGGACAGCAGAGCCGTATACCGCTTCCCGCCGATCATCACCGTTTCGCCGGGGGAGACTAATTTCGCCGCCCGCCGCGCAATGCGGCGCTTTTCCTCGTAGTGAAACGCAAGGCGGTTGTTGATGTCGTCACTCCCGCCGAAGACCGCGTAGCCGTGTTCGCGGCGCAGAATCCCACGCTCTTCCAGCGCGTCAAGGTCTTTGCGCGCCGTGACCTGTGAAACCCCCAGCTTTTCCGCGAGTACGGCCACTTCCATGCGTCCGCTCTCCGACAGCAGTTCCAGTATGGCGTTTTCCCTCTTTTTCATGGGCGTCGTCCTCCCTTTCGTTTTCCGCTTCTATTGTAACATCATTCCGCGAAAAAATCCAGAAGAAAATGAACGAGTGAAAGCGATTGCCGACAAAGTCGCGCGCTCCGCGAAAGGGCGTTTCCGTATCGAAAGCCTCCGCCGTGTCGGCGTTTCAGAAAAAGCAGTCGAGGCCCGCGTCGAGAAAGACGTTCTGATAGTCGGTCAAGTCCTCCGGGTGGAGCGCCTTCACGCCCTTCATGGCGTAGTCGCGGTTGAGCAGTTCGTACTTCCGCTCCCCCATCTGGTGGAACGGGAGAAGCTGAACCCGCCGGAATCCGATTCGATGCAAGAGCGCGGCGAGGCCGGCGGCGTCTTCGAGGCTACTGTTGAAACCGGGGATAACCGGAATCCGCGGGAGTACCGCGAGGCCGTGCCGACGCGCCCACAGCATATTCTCTACAATGCGCTCATTCCCGGCCCCGGTGCCCTCCCGGTGCCGGAGCGCGTCGTAGTGCTTCATATCGAACAGGAGCAGGTCGAACAGCGGCGCAAGCCGCCGGAATACCTCCGCGCTGACGCAGCCCGTCGTTTCAATCGCGGTGTGAATGCCTTTGCTACGCAAGGCTTTTGCAAGCGCTTCCGTAAAATCCGGCTGCGACATTCCCTCCCCGCCGGAAATCGTGACACCGCCCCCGGATTCCTCGTAAAACGCCGCGTCCTGCATACAGATACCCACGATTTCCCCGACGCTCTTCGCCTCCCCCTCATGGCCCAGCGCGTGGCCGGCACATTCCCGCGTACAGGCCAGACAGCCGTCGCAACGGCGAAAATCGACGCGAACCCGGCGCTCTACCACGGACAGCGCCCCTTCCGGACAGACGCGGACGCAAGTCCCGCAGTGAAGGCATTTCTTTTCGTCATACGTAATCTGCACGCCGGGAAGCTGGGACTCCGGATTCGCGCACCACTGACAGCGGAGCGGACACCCTTTCAGAAAAACTGTAGTCCGGACGCCGGGGCCGTCATGAATGGAAAACTTCTGCACATTAAAAACGATGCCTGTGGGTTCCATAGCCTTTCCTCCTTGTATTCCCCGCGTCGGCTTGAAAATCGCCGATAGCCGTATTCTACCATATAGCAGTGTGGTTGTAAATAGTGAAATTGCGAACGAAAGATAATTTTTGAATTTCGTAAAAAAATACTTGACATGTTTCCTGATATGTGCTATATTCTCGTTATCAACAAAGCGGAAATTCTTTCACTCAAAGCGCGGCAAGGATTATTTGAAGTGTGGCAGGAGGTCGCTATGGAAAACAAGGCGCATTTTGGCACCCTGACGGCGCGAATGCAGGCGTACCGGGAAGCGGTTCTGGACAAAAAGCCCTACATCGACGCCCAACGGGCGTTGCTGGCCACGGAGAGCTACAAAGCCAACCTCAACCAGCCCGCCGTGATGAAGCGGGCGCTGATGTTGAAGAACATTCTGGAGAAAATGTCCATCTACATCGAGGACGAGACGGTTTTAGTAGGGAATCAGGCGTCGTCGAACAGGGACGCGCCGATTTTCCCGGAGTATACGTTGCAATTCGTGCTGGACGAGCTGGACTTGTTCGAGAAGCGCGACGGCGACGTGTTCTATATCACGGAGGAGACCAAGGAACAGCTCCGCTCTATTGCGCCGTTCTGGGAGAATAACAACCTCCGCGCCCGGGGCGAGGCGCTCATGCCCGACGAAATGCGGGTCTACATGGAGACCGGATTTTTCGGTATGGAGGGCAAGCTCAACGCCGGGGACGCGCATATTGTCGTGGACTACGCGAACCTGTTGCGGCTGGGCCTGAAGGACTACGAGCGCCGCGCCCGGGAGTACAAGCACGGTCTCGACCTGACGAGGCCGGACGCCATCGACAAATACCAGTTCTACAAGGCGGTGCTGATTGTCATACAGGCCGTGCGGGACTTTGCGAAGCGCTACGCGGATTTGGCGCGGGAGAAGGCCGTAGCCGCCGCCGAGCCGCGAAAGTCGGAACTGCTGGAAATCGCGCGCGTGTGCGAGAAAGTCCCCTACGAGCCCGCGGAGACGTTCCATGAAGCGGTGCAGTCGGTGTGGTTCGTCCAACTGGTTTTGCAGATTGAATCGAACGGGCATTCCCTGTCCTACGGGCGTTTCGACCAGTACGCGGGGCCGTACCTGGACGCCGATTTGGAGGCGGGCCGGATTACCGAAGCGCGGGCCGTCGAACTGCTGACGAATCTCTGGATAAAGACGCTCACCGTCAACAAAGTGCGTTCGCAGGCGCACACGTTTTCGAGCGCGGGGAGCCCCATGTACCAGAACGTCACGATTGGCGGGCAGACCCCCGACGGACACGACGCCGTCAACAAACTTTCGTTCCTGGTCTTGAAGTCCATCGGGCAGACGCGCCTCCCACAGCCTAACTTGACTGTCCGCTATCACCGTAACCTGAATCAGGCGTTCATGGACGAGGCGCTGGAAGTCCTGAAACTCGGCACCGGAATGCCCGCCTTCAACAGCGACGAGGTGATTATACCGTCCTTTATCGAGAAGGGCGTCAGGAAGAAGGACGCCTACAACTATTCGGCGGTGGGCTGTGTGGAGACCGCCGTGCCGGGGAAGTGGGGCTACCGCTGTACGGGCATGAGCTACATGAACTTCCCGCGCATTCTGCTTATGGTCATGAATAACGGTATCGACGTGACCTCCGGGAAGCGGTTCACGAAGGACTACGGCAACTTCCGGGAAATGGAAACCTTTGAGGATTTAATGTCCGCGTGGGACAAGAGCATTCGGGAACTGACCCGGGCAAGCGTGATTGTCGAAAACGCCATCGACCTCGCCAGTGAGCGGGAAGTACCGGATATTCTCTGCTCCACGCTGACGCAGGACTGTTTGGGGCGCGGCAAGACGATTAAAGAGGGCGGCGCGGTGTACGATTTCATTTCCGGCCTACAGGTTGGCATTGCCGATATGGCCGACTCCCTCGCGGCGATTAAGACGCTTGTCTTTGACGAGAAGAAACTGACCGCCGGAGAGCTCATGGACGCGCTCGCCAGCGATTTCGCCGGGGAAGAGGGCGAACGCGTTCGGCAAATGCTCATCAACGACGCGCCCAAGTACGGCAACGACGACGACAACGCCGACCAGTTGGTCGTAGACGCCTACGCCTCCTATATTGACGAGATGAAGAAGTACCCGAACACCCGCTACGGGCGCGGGCCGATTGGCGGTATCCGCTACGCCGGGACATCGTCCATTTCGGCGAACGTCGGGCAGGGCTACGGCACGATGGCCACGCCCAACGGACGACATGCCCGACAGCCTCTGGCCGAGGGCTGTTCCCCGGCCCACGCGATGGACCGGCACGGCCCCACGGCGGTTTTCAAGTCGGTGTCGAAACTGCCCACGCACGAAATCACGGGCGGCGTACTGCTCAACCAGAAGGTGACGCCCGCCATGCTGTCCACGCCGGAGAACACGAAAAAACTCGAAATGATAATCCGCACGTTCTTCAACCGCCTGGACGGCTACCACGTACAGTACAACGTAGTCGACCGCGCCACGCTCATCGACGCACAGAAGCACCCCGAACGGCATAAGGATTTGATTGTCCGGGTAGCCGGGTACAGCGCGTTCTTCAATACGCTTTCCCGCGCCACGCAGGACGACATTATTGAACGCACGGAGCAGACGCTGTAACCGAAAACAATCCCCGCCCTTCCGGGCGGGGCGGGACACAAGGAGGACGCTTTTATGAAACTCTGCATTGACGACGCCGACGTGAAAAAAATCCGCCATATTTACGAGTTCTACCCCGTGGACGGCGTGTCGACGAACCCCTCCATTCTGGCGAAGGCGGGCCGCCCGCCCTACGAGGTACTCCGCGAAATCCGCGCCATCGTGGGCGACGGCGAACTGTTCGTGCAGGCCACGTCCCTGAAAGCGGAAAGCATGCTGGAGGAGGCGCGGCGCATCGTCAAGGAACTGGGCGGAAACACGCTGGTCAAAATTCCCTGTATCCCGGAAGGCTTCAAGGCGATGAAAGCGCTGAAGGCGGACGGAATCCGCTTTATCGGCACGGCGATTTACACGCCCATGCAGGGATTCCTTGCCGCCAAGTGCGGCGCGGAGTACGTGGCACCCTATATTAACCGCATTGACAACATGGGCTTTGACGGCGTACAGGTCGCCAAGGACATCCACGACGCGATTACGCGCAGCGGCCTGGACAGCGGACTGCTTGCCGCGAGTTTCAAGAACAGTCAGCAGGTGCTGGAGCTGACGAAATACGGCGTAAAGGCGCTTACAGTCGCCCCGGACGTGATAGAGGGACTGGTCAGGAACGCGGCGATTGACGCGGCGATTGAGAAGTTTACTTCCGATTTCCAAGGCGTCGCGGGCGTCGGGAGAACCATGGCGGACTGCCTCTGAGCCGGTCATGAAAAGCCGTGGAAACGGGCATGCGGTTTCCATCTGGTACCCGTCATGCCGTGGTCGGTGATTCCGCCGACAGCTTTCGCGGAGGCCCCGCGAAAGCCCCTTCCTGTCGGCCTGCGGAGTGGGGGAGATGTCCCAGAGGGGCTTTGCAAGGAATCTCTTTACGCATATGCTTGACGCCTCGCGGGAACTGTGCTACAATGCGCCGTGCGAAAGTGCGCCTGACTTTTCAGGCGGAAGGAGTTGGAAGCATGGAACAGCAGATTCCCTATAAGATTTACCTCGACGAAACGGAACTCCCCAAGGCGTGGTACAACATGCGCGCCGACATGTCGGTGAAGCCCGCGCCGTTACTGAATCCCGGCACCTGTCAGCCGCTGACCGCGCAGGAATTGAGCGGCATTTTCTGCGAGGAGCTTGTCAGGCAGGAGCTCAACGAGGCGGACGCGTGGATTCCCATTCCGCAGGAAATCCGCGACTTCTACAAGATGTACCGCCCCTCGCCGCTTGTCCGCGCCTACTGCCTCGAACGACAGCTCGGCACCCCCGCGAAAATCTACTACAAGTTCGAGGGCAACAACACCAGCGGCAGTCACAAGCTCAACTCCGCAATCGCGCAGGCCTACTACGCAAAGGAACAGGGCCTGAAGGGCGTCACGACCGAGACGGGCGCGGGACAGTGGGGTACCGCGCTGTCCATGGCCTGTTCGTATTTCGGCCTGGACTGCAAGGTCTATATGGTGAAGGTGTCCTACGAGCAGAAGCCGTTCCGGCGGGAGGTCATGCGCGTATACGGCGCGTCGGTCGTGCCGTCGCCGTCCGACACGACGGAGGTCGGTCGGAAGATTCTCGCCGAACACCCCGGCACGGGCGGTTCCCTGGGCTGCGCGATTTCGGAGGCCGTGGAAGTCGCGACGGCCAACCCCGGCTACCGCTACGTCCTCGGAAGCGTACTCAATCAGGTTTTGTTACACCAATCAGTTATCGGCCTTGAGACCAAGGCCGCGCTCGACAAGTACGGCGTAAAGCCCGATATCATTATCGGCTGTGCGGGCGGCGGGTCGAACCTCGGCGGATTAATCGCGCCGTTCATGGGCGAGAAACTCCGCGGCGAGGCCGATTACCGTATCGTGGCCGTAGAGCCCGCGTCGTGCCCCAGCTTCACGCGCGGCAAGTTCGCCTACGACTTCTGCGACACCGGCAAAATCTGCCCCCTCGCGAAAATGTACACCCTCGGGAGCGGCTTTATTCCGTCTCCGAACCACGCCGGCGGACTGCGCTTCCACGGCATGAGTTCGACGCTCTCCCAGCTCTACCACGACGGTTACATGGAAGCGGTCTCCGTGGAGCAGACGAAAGTCTTCGAGGCGGCGGAGCAGTTCGCGCGTATTGAGGGAATCCTTCCGGCCCCGGAGAGTTCGCACGCCATCCGCGTGGCCATCGACGAGGCGAACAAGTGCAAGGAGACCGGGGAGGCGAAAACCATCGTCTTCGGCCTCACCGGAACCGGGTACTTCGATATGGTAGCCTACGAGAAGTTCCACGACGGGCAGATGACCGACTTCGTCCCCACCGACGCCGACTTGCAGGCCAGTTTCGACACCCTCCCGAAAGTCGAATAACACGCGCCGCCCTCTTCCGGAAACGGGGAGGGCTTTTTGCCGTTTTCGTCTTGTAATCGGCCCGGGGATTTGCTATAATAGCCTTTACGAATCAATCCACGCGCCGCGTACAGTAAGGAGCGATGTTTCATGTGGGCGGAAAACTCGGTATTCTATCAGATAGTGCCTATTGGGCTGTGCGGCGCGCCGCGCGTGAATCCGGCCCCCCCGGAGGACGAACCCGGCAAACATACCGTATCGCGTCTCGGGAAGCTGTCGGACTGGATTCCGCACCTGCAAAAGCTCAACGTGAACGCGCTGTATCTAAGCCCGGTGTTCCTGAGCGATTCCCACGGCTACGACACCCGCGACTACCGGCGTATCGACAACCGCCTCGGCACGAACGCCGACTTCCGCGCGTTCGTCGAGCAGTGCCACGCCGCCGGAATCAAGGTCGTTATCGACGCCGTATTCCACCACGTCGGGCGGAATTTCTGGGCGTTCCGCGACGTGCGCGCCCGGAAATGGGATTCGCCCTACCGCGACTGGTTCCTGATTAACTTCGACGGCAACTCCGCCTACAACGACGGCTTCTGGTACGAGGGCTGGGAGGGGCATTACTCCCTCGTCAAGCTGAATCTCCGCAACCCCGCCGTCGCCGACTACCTCCTGGACTGCGTACACTTCTGGGTCAAAGAGTTCGGCATTGACGGTTTGCGTCTCGACGTGGCCTACAGTCTCGAAAAGGACTTCCTGCGCCGCCTACGCCGCGAGGCGCAGAAAATCGGCGTCGACTTCTTCCTGTTGGGCGAGACCCTCCACGGCGACTACAACCAATGGGTCAACGCCGACATGCTCCACAGTTGCACGAATTACGAGTGCTACAAGGGCCTCTACTCCGCGCTCAACTCCATGAATCTCTTTGAAATCGTCCACAGCCTGAAGCGGCAGTTCGGGCCCGAATACTGGACGCTCTACAAGGGAAAGCACCTGCTCTGTTTCGTCGACAACCACGACGTGGGGCGTATCGCCAGCGTACTGCAAAGGCCGGAACACCTCCCGCTGATTTACGGCCTCCTGTTCGGCATGCCGGGCATACCGTGCCTGTACTACGGGAGCGAGTGGGGCGTGACGGGCGCGAAACAGCGCGGCAGTGACGACAATCTCCGTCCGGCGTTCGACGCGCCGGAGTGGAACGGGCTGACGGACCATATCGCCGTACTGGCCAAGGCGCACCGCGAGAGCGACGCGTTATGTCAGGGCGATTTTCAGGACGTGGTTTTGACGAACCGTCAGACGGTATTCCGCCGCCAGACGGCCCGCGAGACGGTCTACGTGGCGGTCAACGCCGACGAGCGGCCCTACTACGCGCACTTCAGCGCCGGGACACACAAGGCCGTCGACCTGCTCACCGGGAAGGCGTGGGACATCCGCAACGGCTGCGAACTCCCGCCCTACAGCGTCGCCTACCTGAAAGTGTGATATACAGCGCCGCCTACCTGAAAGTACGGCAAAAGCCGCCCGTCCGGGCGGCTTTCTGTCACGAAGGGCAAACGGCTTTCCTCACGCGATATCGGCCCCGGAGAGGTATTTCCCCATCGGCTTTTGCAACAGCGCGAAGACCAGTAAGCACAGGAGCATGTCGAGCGCCATGTAGGAGCCGTTGTAGAGGAGGGAGTAGAACCAGGGGGAGGTCATCGAGAGGCCGAAGAAGCGTTCGGGCATGTACTCGCGCCAGATAGTCGCGCCGACGACGTAATGGACGAGGAAGCGCGCCACGGAGCCGGCGACCGTCCCGGGGAATACGGCGTACTTCCAGCCGCGGAACAGCCCCGCGAGGCCGAGGACGGTATAGGCGGCGAGGTAGTCGCCGAGAATCGACTGCCACCCGAGCGCGATTCCCCCGTCGAACAGGAACTGGAGTACGCCCAGCACGAAACCGCTCATCAGGCCCGGGCCGAGGCCCCAGCGCGCCGCGTACAGGAAAATGGGGAGCATGCCGAGGCACACCGCCCCGCCCTGCGGGAGTTTCCACAGGATAATCATGCTCAGCACCTGCGCCACGGCCACCATGACCGCGCCCTCGACCAGTCGGCGGAGTTCCTTGGACTTCGCCATGTTCATACAAATCGCCCCTTCCGCGAAAAATAGCCGCGCGACACCCGAACGATGTCACGCGGAAGGAGTTCTAACAGCACTCCCTGCGCCGGCATTACCCGGGTCAGGTTCGAGGGTTCGCAGGCGGATTCGCCCACGTCTCAGCCGGGAACCTCCCAGCGCCCCTGTGTTCGTTTGTCTCGCGACGCGCCCATTGTATACGCCCCCCGCCCGCTTGTCAAGAGCTTTTTATCTTGAAATCGGCCCGCGTATGAGGTATAATCAGGCAGACACGGACGGAAAGGGGCGCGGCGTTGTGGCGAGGGTTTTGGAACTGGACGAAATTCGTAGTACAGTCTCCGATTTGGGGCGGGAATACGGCCTGAAACGGGCGTACCTGTTCGGCTCCTACGCCCGGGGAGAGGCCACCCCGGAAAGCGATGTAGACCTTAGGATTGACAAG
>CAMHBH010000087.1 GCA_946183175.1 uncultured Oscillibacter sp. | reverse complement strand
CTACTACGGCGTCTTCGAGCAACGCGACATCATCACCCGCGCCGCCGAAATCGTCAACGGCGGCGAGAGCGTGATTTATCTGGAAAAGGCCGCCTCCGCCTGCGTCGACCTGCCCTGCGGCGGCTGGCAGTTGCTCCACTTCCACGGACGCCACTGCATGGAACGTCAGGCCGAACGCGTCACGCTCCCCCACGATATCCAGAGCGTCGAGTCGCGGCGCGGCATGAGCAGCCACCACCACAACCCGTTTACGATTCTCTGCGCCCCCGAGACCCGCGAATACTCCGGCGAGTGCTACGGCTTTATGCCCCTCTGGTCCGGCAACCATAAAACCGAATTTGAGCGCGATTACCTCGACAGCGTGCGCGTCGTGACGGGCGTCAACGACAGCCAATTCCGCTGGGCGCTCGGCCCCGGCGAACGCTTCTTCGCGCCGCAAGTCCTGTTCTCCTACAGCGCCTCCGGCTTCTCCACGCTTAGCCACCAATACCACGACATGATACGCTGGCATGTCTGCCGCAGTCAGTATGTGCACGAGCGCCGCCCCGTACTCATCAACAACTGGGAGGCCACGTTCATGAACTTCACCACGGAGCGCCTCCTGCATATCGCCCGGCAGGCGGCGGAACTCGGCGTGGAGCTGTTCGTCATGGACGACGGCTGGTTCGGCGCGCGCGACGACGACAACGCAGGCCTCGGCGACTGGTTCGTCAACGAACGCAAACTCCCCGGCGGCCTCGACCCGCTGATTGCGGGGATTAAGGAACTCGGCATGCGGTTCGGTATCTGGATTGAGCCGGAGATGGTCAACGAGGATTCCGACCTGTTCCGCACACACCCCGAATGGGTTCTCCGCGCCCCGGGCCGTCCGCCGATGTACTGCCGGAATCAGCTCGTGCTCGACATGTCCCGCCAGGACGTGCGCGACTACCTCTACGACTGCTTCGCCGGACTGCTCCGCAAGCACGACATTTCCTATGTCAAGTGGGACATGAACCGCTGTGTGTCCGACGTGTACTCCAACGCGCTCCCGCCGGAACGCCAGGGCGAAATGAACTACCGCTACGTGCTGGGCGTCTACGACCTCATCGGACGCCTCACGAGCGATTTCCCCGACGTGCTCTTTGAAGGCTGTGCGGGCGGCGGCGGGCGCTTCGACGCCGGCATGCTCTACTATACGCCTCAAATCTGGTGCTCCGACGACACCGACGCCATCGAACGCCTCGACATCCAGCACGGCACTTCCTTCGGCTACCCGATTTCCGCCGTAGGCGCACACGTCTCGGCCTGTCCGAACCAGCAGACCGGGCGCACAACCACACTTTACACGCGCGGCGTCGTGGCCATGTCCGGCACGTTCGGCTACGAACTCGACTTAAACCGCCTGTCCTCCTCCGAAAAGGACGAGGTTCGCTTACAGGTCGCCTACTTCAAGAAAGTACAGTCCCTCATTCAGAACGGCGTCTACTACCGCCTCAACGAACTGGAGGAGCAGGAACGCTACAGCGCCTGGGAGTTCGCCGCGTCCGACGCCTCGGAAATCCTCGTCAACATCGTCGTCAAGCGCGTACAGGCCAACGCCCCCCTGATTCGCGTCCGCCTGAAAGGGCTGTCGCCGGAGGCTACCTATACGCTGGAGGGCTCGGAGGAGCGCTATTCGGGCGCGGCCCTCATGACGGGCGGCTACACCTTCCCGATGTTCTGGGGCGACTATCCCTCGTTACAGCTCCACTTCGTCCGTGCTGACTGACGATGGAACGCCTCAAAGACTGGTATCAGTCGGAACGGCGCAAACTCCGCACGCTGTCCCGCCGCGCCAAAGTGGAGTATATCTGGCAGTATTACAAGCTCTGGATTATCGGTATCTCGTTCCTGCTGTTCCTGACGGCCTACATCACCGTACACCGCCTGACCGTCCCCGCCGACAACTGGTTTTACATCACCTTCGCCAACACCTACGCGGAAGTCGGCAACGGTTCGGAACTCTGGCGCGGCTTCGTCGCCGCCGCCGGGTACGACACCCGCGAGAAGAACGTCTACTTCAACAACAGTTGCTATTTCGACCCGTCCGACACCCGCTACAACGCCTATTATACGTATTTCGTCGCGTACGTGGAGGCCGGGACGCTCGACGCGATTACGATGGAGCGCGGCGACCTCGAATTACTCGGCGCGCGCGGGCGCCTGCTGGACTTGTCGGGCGACGCGCTCGCGGAGAAGTACGCCGACCGCCTCGTGTACGCCGTCCCGGCGAATCCGGAGTACGGAACGGAACCGCTCCCGATTGGAATCGACCTCAGCGACACCTGCCTTGTCACGGATTTCCACGCCTACGACGGTACTTGCGCGCTGGGCCTCTCGGCGAACTGTCCGCACCCCGACGCCGTCGCGCGATTTTTGGAGTACGTCCTTTCGGAGGTGAACCCGTCATGAACCTGCTGCGCGGCTTCCTCGACAACGACAGCGCCTTCGGACAGCTTATGACGCGTTGCTGGATTATTATCGCCTGTAATGTGCTGTTTGTCCTGCTGACGCTCCCCGTCGTGACGGTCGGCCCGGCGTGGGCCGCTATGGACTACGTGTTTTTCCGCACTCTGCGCGGAGAGTACGACCTGAACCCCCTCGGCGCGTTCTGGCGCGGACTGCGCATGAATTTCAGACAGGCGCTCCCCTGCTGGATTGCCATTCTTTTCCTGCTGGGCTTCCTCGGGCTCGAAATCTACTGGTGCGGGCAGTTCGGCGGAATCTTCCTCGCCTTCCGCCTCGGACTGGTCATGCTGGCCTCGGCGGTCGTGCTTCTCACGCTCTACCTGTTCCCTGTGATGTCGGCGTTCCGTGGCACAGTCCCCGAACTCCTCCGCCACAGTCTCTACTTCGCGTTCCACAGGCCCGTAAACCTGCTCGTTATCGTCTTTTTCCACGTCTTCCCGCTGTTCCTGACCTACAGCGACCTGTCGAATCTGCCCCTGTACGCGTTCCTCTGGTGTTTCGCGGGCTTCGGGGCCGTCGAAATGCTCACGGCGTCGCTGTTGGCGCGGGAGTTCGCGCCGTACCTGTCCGCCGTCGACGAGTACGGCAACCCCGTCACGGATGAGGACGCCCCCGACGAAAAGTCAGAGGCGGAGATTTTGGAGGAAATGCGAAAATTGGATATGTGACGAAAAGGCCGTCCGGATTCCGGGCGGCTTTTCGCGTTACGGTTATTTCGTTGTTGTGCTCAATTCCGCGCGCAGGCGTTCCATGACGCCCTGAAACGATTCCCCGGTCTTGCGGCAAATCGCCGCCACGCTTTCGTACTCCGGCGAGACCCGCTCGCCGTCCGGGGCCGTGCAGTATTTTACCTCGACTTCCCCGAAACTCGTCCGGACTTTCCCCGAACGCCGCGCAAGCGTGGTACGCTCGACCGCCGTCCGGCGAATGCCGATAGTCGTCGTGTGCGCGAAAATCAGGCGTTCCATGGTCTCCCGGTCGGCCTCCGTACAAAGAACGCTCAACAGGTATCCGGGGCGGTTCTTCTTCATGTAGACTGGGGTATAGTACACGTCGCGCGCGCCCGCGCTCATCAACTGTTCCATGGTATAGCCGAGGGCCTCCCCGGTGCAGTCGTCCACGTTCGTTTCCAACAGCGTCAGACTGTCGGACGGTTCTCCCGGCTCCGGCGTTTGCTCCGCCTCAATCAGCATGACGCGCAACAGGCTGGGCCGCTCGTACTCCCGTTTCCCCGCGCCGACGCCCGTTTTCAGAATCCGGAAGCGCTCCGGCAATTTCCCGGAAGTCCGGAACGCCGCCGCGAGGGCCGCGCCCGTCGGCGTGACGAGTTCGCCGGGGCGGTTCGTAATCGTCAGGGGCAGTCCGTGGGCCGCGGCGATGTTCAGCACCGCCGGGACGGGTACGGGCAGAATCCCGTGTTGACAGCGCACGCTCCCGCTACCCTCGTACAGCGCCGGAATGATACAATCCCGTACGCCGAGGCTGTCGAAACAGACCGCCGCCGCCGCGATATCTACGATGGAATCCGCCGCGCCGACTTCGTGAAAGTGTACTTTGTCGAGCGATACGCCGTGGGCCTTCGCCTCCGCCTCCGCCAGAATCCGGAATACGCGCTCCGCCATTTCCCACGCCGTCGGCGTCATGTCGAGTTGGCCGAGGATGTCCAACACTTCGGACAGTCCCCGGTGTTCGTGGTGGTGTCCGTGGTCGTGGTCATGACTGTGCGGGTGTTCGTGGTCATGGTTGTGGTCGTGCGCGTGGTGTTGGTCGTGATGATGTTCCTGTCCGTGCTCGTGCCCGTACAGATACTCCATGTCGTGGTCGTGGTTGTCCTCCGGGAGTATCACCGAGAAGTCGCAGACATCCAGCCCCGCCTTCTTCACGCGCCCGATTTCCGCCCGCACGCCTTCCAGCGGCACACTCTCCAGCATACGCTCTAACGCGTCCCTGTCCGCGCCGAGGTCTAACAGCGCCGCTACCGTCATGTCCCCGCTGATTCCCGCGCCGCACTCAAAATATAACGCTCTCCCCATCAGTCCGCGTCCTCCACTATCGCAATGTGCAGTTCCTGTAACTGCTTCTCCGTGACGGCTCCCGGCGCGTCCATCATGACATCCGCCGCGTTCTTGTTCATCGGGAACGGGATGATTTCCCGTATGGATTCCTCCCCCGACAGCAACATCACCATGCGGTCAAGCCCCGGCGCGATTCCGGCGTGTGGCGGCGCGCCGTAGCAAAAGGCATTGTACATCGCCGGGAATTTCGCCTTGACATCGTCCTCGCCGAGCCGTACCAGTTCAAAGGCCCGCACCATGATTTCCGGGTCGTGGTTGCGTACCGCCCCCGACGACAGCTCCACGCCGTTGCAGACAAGGTCGTACTGGTCGGCGGTAATCGTCAGCGGGTCGAGTTCGCCGCGGTGTGCGCGTTCGAGTACGTCCAGCCCGCCCGACGGCATAGAAAACGGATTGTGGCAAAATTCGAGTTCCCCAGATTCCTCCCCGATTTCGTACATGGGAAAGTCTACTATCCAGCAGAACGAATACTGCTCCTTGTCCATATGCCCGGGCACCGCCGCGCCCAGCGTCTTGACGAGTACCCCGGCGGTTTTGAGCGCACCCTTGCCCGACGCCAGCGCTACAAATGTATCGGGCCGCAAGTCCAGCGCGGCGGCGACTTTCTCCTGAATCGGCGCGATAAACTTCGATATCCCGCCGACGGCCTGTCCCTTGTCGTCGAGGCGGAACCAGTACGCCTTGCCGCCCGACACCACCTCCACAGAGGATAACGTGCGGTCAATCCACTTGCGCGCCTCGTGGAAGTCCGACACCACGACCGCCTTTACAGGCCCCTCCGCGAACGGCCCGAAACCGCAGTCCGACAACAGCTCCGTCACGTCCTGTACTTTCAGGTCGATACGCAAATCGGGCTTGTCGGTGCCGTAGGTCTCCATGGCCTCCCGGTACGGAATCCGCACGAACGGGGCCGCCGACGCGCGGCTGTACAGGCCGTATTTCGCGAACACGGGCGGCAGTACGTCCTCAATCACGGCGAATACGTCGTCCTGCGTGGCGAACGCCATTTCCATATCGAGCTGGTAGAACTCGCCCGGGGAACGGTCGGCGCGGGCGTCCTCGTCGCGGAAACAGGGGGCCATCTGGTAATAGCGGTCAAAGCCTGAAGTCATGAGCAGTTGCTTGAACTGTTGCGGGGCCTGCGGCAGTGCGTAGAATTTGCCGGGGTGGTTCCGCGCCGGTACAAGGTAGTCGCGCGCGCCCTCCGGGGAGGACGCCGTAAGAATGGGCGTCGTGATTTCCAGAAAGCCGTGTTCGGTCATGGCCTGACGGAGTGCCGCCGTGACTTGACAGCGCAGTACAATGTTATTCTTCACTTCCGGGTTGCGCAAGTCGAGATAGCGGTACTTCAAACGCTGTGCCTCGTCGGCCTCGCGGCTCCGGTTAATCTGGAAGGGCAGTTCGTTGTAGCGACAGCGGCCCAGTACCTCCACGCGCTCCGGCACGACCTCAATGTCGCCCGTGGCCTGTTTCGGATTCTTGTTGCCGCGCTCGCGCACGGTGCCCTCTATGGAAATCGTCGACTCCTTCGTAATCGCCTTGAACGTGCTGACAAGTTCCTCGCTCTCGGCGACGGCCTGCGTAGTGCCGTAGAAGTCGCGCAAGACCACGAAGGCCAGACTTGCCGATACAACGCGTACATTCTCCATCCACCCGCAGAGTTTGACGCGCTTTCCGGCGTCGGAAAGGCGCAGTTCCCCGCAGGTATGCGTTCTCGATTGCGTCATGTCATGATGTCCTTTCGATTATCCCAGAATGATACGGCCCGATTCGCGCCGAGCAAGCCCCGCCTTGATACGCTCCAGCGTCGCGGCGGCGGAAAGCGTCGTCTGCTCCCCGCTCGACATGTCCTTGCACGTCACCACGCCGTCGCGGATTTCGTCCTCGCCCATGAATACCGCGTAGGGAATGCGTAACCTGTCGGCGTAGCCCACTTTCTTCTTGAACTTCCCGCCCTCGCAGTAGAGTTGTACCCGCAGGCCGTTCTCCCGGAACGTCGTCGCCAGCGCCATCGCCGGGGACAGGTCGTCGGTCATGGGCAGTACGAGCACGTCCGCCGGGGCCGTGGGCAGGTCGGCGTTGAGCAGTCCCCTTTCCTGTAGGATGTAGAAAAGGCGCGTCAGGCCGATGGAAATGCCCACGCCGGGGAGTTTACGGTCGGTGTAGTAGGCCGCGAGATTGTCGTAGCGCCCGCCGGAGCACACCGAGCCGATTTCCGGGTACTCGTCGAGCGTGGTTTCGTACACCGTCCCGGTATAGTAGTCGAGGCCGCGCGCGATGGTCAAGTCGACCTTGAAATGGTCTCCCGGGACGCCGAAACTGTCCAGATACCGCGTCACGGTGCGCAGTTCGTCGAGGCCGGCGTCGAACAGCGGATTCCGTCCCCGGTACGCTTCCAGCGAAGCGAGTACGGCGGCGCTGTCGGCGGCCTTCTCCGACAGCGACAGAAAGTCGAGTACGGCGTCGACTTTCTCCGGCGCTACGGAGAAATCGTCGGTCAGGATAGCCCGTACTTTGCCGGGGCCGATTTTGTCGAGCTTGTCGACCGTGCGCATGATGTCGCCGGATTTCTCCGTCAGGCCCTGCATTTCGTAGAAGCCGTTGAGAATCTTGCGGTTGTTCACGCGGATATGGAACTTTCGCAGACCCAGCGCGGAGAACGTCCGGTAGATGATGGACGGAATCTCGGCGTCGTTGACGACCGACAGCGTGCCGTCGCCGATGATGTCGATGTCGGCCTGGTAAAATTCGCGGAAACGCCCGCGCTGTGCGCGTTCGCCCCGGTAGACTTTGCCAATCTGGTACCGCCGGAACGGGAAGGACAGTTCGTGACTGTGCAGGGCCACGTATTTCGCGAGGGGTACTGTCAAATCGAAGCGGAGCGCCAGGTCGGCGTCGCCCTTCTGGAAACGGTAAATCTGCTTTTCGGTCTCCCCGCCGCCCTTGGCTAGCAGGACTTCCGCCGCCTCCATTAACGGCGTATCCAGCGGGGTGAAGCCGTACAGGGCGTAAGTACGGCGGAGGATTTCCAGAATCCGCTCCATCTGCTGTTGCGGCGGGGGGAGCAGTTCCATGAAGCCGGACAGCGTCCGGGGCTTTACTACAGGCATAAATACTCCTTTCCGGCGTCAGGCAATCGGGCGCGTGGAGGGGTTGACAATGCTTCTCCAGTCCAAATCGCCGCGCGAGAGGCCCAGTACCAGCATTTCCGCCGTGGCGATGTTGCTGGCGAAGGGGATGTTGCTCATGTCGCACAGCCGGGAAATGTAGCTCACTTCCCCGGCCATATTGGTCTGCGTGGGGTCGTTGAAGAACAGTACCATGTCGAACTCGTTGTAGGCGATACGCGCGCCAATCTGCTGGTTTCCGCCGTGGGCGTAGGTCAGAAAGCAGTGTACGCGCAGGCCGGTGGCCTCGGACACCTGATGTCCGGTCGTGTTGGTCGCGTAGAGGTTGTGCTGGGAGAGAATCCCGGCGTAGGCGGTGCAGAACTGTACCATAAGTTCCTTCTTGTTATCGTGTGCCATGAGCGCGATATTCATGCAGACAGCCCTCCTTGACTGTGGTGTGCTTATCGGTACAAACGGGGCAGGGGGACGGCCTCCCCGGCGACGCGGCGGGCGATATTCCTACAGGCCCGGGCCGCCGCGCTGTCGGGTTTCGATAACGTGACGGGCACCCCGCGCCGCAGGGCTACGGACACCGTTCCGTCCTCGGGCACCAGTCCGGCGAGCGGCAGGCCCACGGCGTCCATGAGGTCGTCGACGGTGATTTCCGCCCGCCGGAACGGCGAAGGCCGTACGCGATTGACAATCAAGTGTACGTCGCCGGGCGGGAACGCGTCGAGCTCCGTCACGACGCGCTGGGCGTCGCGCACGGAAAGCGGGTTCATCTCCGCGACTAACAGGATACGCTCCGCCGCGCCCGTGACAAGGGAAAAGCCTTCCCCCATACCGGACGGCGCGTCCATCAGGCAGAAGTCGAAGTTTTGCCGGATACGCGCGGCGAGCGCGTTCATTTCGGCAGGCGCGACGGTATCGCCGCCGCCGACAGGCGCGTTGAGCAGGAAAAGTCCGGGGCGCGCGGGGTGCTCTATGGCGGCGTCCTCCAGCGTACAGCGCCCTGAAATCACGTCGGAAAAGTCCATCAGGGCCAGTTCCGACAGCCCCAGCGCAAGGTCGAGATTACGGAACGCGGTGTCGCAGTCCACGCACAGCGTTTTGTGTCCGGCACCCGCCAGCGCGGCCCCGATTCCGGACAGCAGGCACGTTTTCCCCGTGCCCCCCTTGCCCGACACGAACCCGATACAGATACCCCGGTACGACATCCCGAACCCCCATTTATTTACTAAAGTTGCCGAATAAAAATTAAAATACAGTATATCACTTTTTTCCAACTCTGTAAAGCCTCTAAATCAAAAAAATCGCAATCCCGTAAGGG
>CAMHBH010000086.1 GCA_946183175.1 uncultured Oscillibacter sp. | reverse complement strand
CACCTGTACGGACGCCTGCCCGCGAACTTTATCACGAAAAAACAGGCGCAGTCACTCGGCTGGAGCGGCGGCTCTCTGGAGGACTACGCCCCGGGGAAGTGTATCGGCGGCGACAGGTTCGGCAACTACGAGAAACTCCTGCCCACCGACCGCACCTATCACGAATGCGACATTAACACGCTCGGCGCGAGAAGTCGCGGCGCGGAGAGACTTGTATACTCCGACGACGGCCTGATTTACTACACCGCCGACCACTACAATACGTTCACGCTCCTTTACGGGACAACTTGACAAGGGGGTACTTACAATGATGATGATTACGGTCATGGAGGGCGGCAACATCCGCACGAGAGACGAATTACACGACGCCTTAATCCGCGCGCTGAACCTGCCGACCTGGTACGGGCGCAACCTCGACGCGCTCTACGACTGCCTCACGGAATCCAAACAGGACACGGAGCTTCGCCTGCTCCACCCCGGACGGCTGGAAGAGGCTCTCGGCGGCTACGCGCGTTCGCTGATATCCGTCCTGCGGGACGCCGCCGCCGAAAACCCGCACTTCCGCCTCACGCTGGAATCCCGCTCGGACAAGGTGTGACACGTACAAGGAGGCGCTTTTGTTCTTTCCATTTCCTCAGCTTTCGCCGGTTCTCCCGGCGGCGGTGATTTACATCCTCGCCGCCCTCCTCCCCGCCGCCTTCCTGCTCCACTACATCTACTGTCACGACACCGTGGAACCCGAACCGCCCGGACTGCTGTTTCTATTGCTCCTCTCGGGCGTCGTCGCGGCGTTGCTTGCGAGTGTGCTGGAAGGCCTCGGGGAATGGATACTCAAACGCTTTCTCTATCAGGGCGACCCGCTTTACACCGTACTGCTTGCGTTCCTCGTCGTCGCCGTGATTGAGGAGGGCGTCAAGTTCTTCTTCCTGAAAAACGCCACCTGGAATCACCCCTCGTTCAACTACCGCTTCGACGGCGTGGTGTATTCGGCATTCGTGTCGCTGGGCTTCGCCGCCTTCGAGAACCTCTACTATATTTTCGGCTACGGCCTCTCCGTGGCCCTCCCCCGCGCCGTACTCGCCATCCCCGGACACCTCTCCTTCTCGGTCTTTATGGGCATGTACTACGGGCGCGCGCGGCTCCGCGAAAACCGCGGACACCATATTAGCGCCTTATTCAGCCTGTGGGCCGGGTACCTGATTGCCGTCTTTCTGCACGGCTTCTACGACGCCTGTGCCATGTCGGGCACGGCCTTCGCCACCGGGACGTTTTTGGTATTCGTGTTTCTGATGTTCGCCGGGGCGTGGCGGACTATCAAGCGCGAATCCGAAACCGATAGGCCCATCGTGCGCGGATTGTGAGGGGCGTCATGGAAATCGAACGCAAATTTCTGGTGTCGCGCCTGCCGGACGCGCTGGACACGTTCCCGCGCGTCCGCATGGAGCAGGCGTACATCTGCACCGACCCCGTTCTCCGGATACGCCGCGCCGGGGAGCGGTACGTGCTGACCTGTAAGGGGCGCGGACTGCTGGCGCGGGAGGAGTTCGAGCTGGAACTGTCGCCGGAGGCCTACGCGCGGCTGTTGCCGAAAACGGAGGGCGTCCGGATAGTCAAAGACCGCTACGAAATCCCGCTGGGGGCGCACACCGTCGAACTGGACATTTTCCACGGCACGCTTGCGCCGCTGATGTTCGCGGAGGTGGAGTTCGCGACGGAGGAGGCCGCGCGGGCGTTTGTCGCGCCGGACTGGTTCGGGCGGGAAGTCACGTTCGACCCCGCCTTTACCAACGCCGCGCTTAGCCGGGACGGCTTGCCAAAATAAGAATGCCCCGCATATGCGGGGAAACACCGTATACTTACGGATTAGAAAGGAAGTGGCGACGATTATGAGCCGCTCCTATAAGCATATGCCCCGTTGCGGAGATAGAAAAAGCAGATACTCAAAGCGTTATGCCAACCGGATTGTGCGGCGCGCCAACATGAAAGAGAGTTTCCCCCCGTATGGGGGCTATAAAAAACTGTTTGAGAGGGCGTGTCCCAAATATAGCGAACACTTTCCCAAAAGGAAAAATCCGATTTTTCAAACTATTTTTCGCCGTAATAGGGGAATATAGGGTAAATTCTTCAAAAATCAGAATTTCCAAGGGAAGTTGGAGCTTCAAAAAATGTTCGCTATTGTTCGGTGAAAATGGGACACGCCTTTGAGAGCTGGAATATCTGCGATTATGAAATAAAGGCAAAGACATTTGAAGATTACTGCGCGGATTTGATAAGATGGTGCTTTCTGGCTGAAAAGCCACTTCCGGATTGGACGCACTCCAAAAACCAATATGCAAAATTGTTTTTGCGGAAATAATCACTTGCGCAAAAATCAATTTTCAGAGAGGGAGTGAATCCGTGGACAACCCGCAACTGAAATTATTCCAGCGTATGCGCAAAACGGCGTCGGGGACGGCGGAGGGGCTGTCGTGGACGCTCGACACTTCCGGTACGCTGACGCTGTCGGGTACGGGAGCCGTCGACGGCATGATTGGCGCGCCGTGGGGGCCGGAGAAAGTCACGTCGCTTATCGTCAGGGAGGGCGTGTCGGGCGTCGGACTGCTGGCCTTCTACGGGCATAAAAACCTGAAAAGCGCGCGGATTCCGGCGAGCGTGACGCAAATCGGGGGCTGTGCGTTTCAGGACTGCCCCGCGCTGGAACGCGTCGAACTCCCGGACAGCCTGACGTTTATCGGCGGTTCGGCGTTTCAGGGCTGTACGGCGCTGAAAGATTTGCGAATCCCGCCGGGCGTGACGCAAATCGGCGGCTGGGCCTTCCGCGACTGCCACAGCCTGACGGGCGTCGAACTTCCGCGCGGCCTGACCGAAATCGGCGACTTTACGTTCGCCTTCTGCAAGGCCCTGTCGGAAATCCGCCTCCCCGACACCGTGACGGCGGTCGGCAATTCGGCGTTCGCGTTCTGCGAGAATCTAGAGCGCGTACAACTCCCGGAGGGCGTGTCGGAAATCGGCGATTTTGCGTTCCAGTTCTGCAAGAACCTGCCGGAAATCCGCCTTCCGGACAGCGTGGTTTCTATTGGGGAGTTCGCGTTCCAGTTCTGCGAGCGGCTGTCGTATGTCGCGATACCCGACGGCGTGGCGAAAGTCGGCGACTGGGCCTTTATGAAGTGTACGAACCTGAAGCGCGTGAGCGTCCCGGCGGGGGCCGATATCGGTATGGGCGCGTTCGACCGCCCTACGGCCCTTGTGCGCCGTTGATTGAAAGGAGGTAAGAAATGGACTATGACCCGAAAGACCTGCAAAGCGTCCTTTTGTATATGCGCCGGAAATGCGGCGTGGGTGTATTCGAGGAATCGCGCCGTATGGTTTCGATGTTGCTTGACCTCTCGCCGGGGCTGAAACGCGACGGAAACGTATTGCGACAGATGTCAGAGGCAGGGTTGTTACGGGAACTGCACGCCGCTGTCGATACGGGTGGGAAACATGACCGTCAACGGGTTGTCATGAAAAGCCGCTCTTATCTGATGGATTATCTGCAACTTCCAGACGGACGCGCCAATTTTTACATGACAGCGTTGCAAGTGGCGTATGGGCTGGCAGTAGATATGCCATCTCAACCTGTAACGCCGTCCGAACCGCCGCCACCCAAGCCGCAATCAAAGTCTGCGCAACCTGCACCGCCCAAGCCTATAGGAACAGGGCACACGGGAGACTGTACGTGGACGCTGGAAAGCAGTGGTGTTTTAACAATCTCCGGTCACGGGAAGATGGGAAACTATAGTTACATCAATCAATCTCCATGGCATGAGCGTTCAGACATTTATTCCGTTATCATCCAAGACGGCGTAATGCAAATTGGCGACTATGCGTTCCTTGATTGCAAAAGCCTGAAAAGCGTCGACATTTCCGCTAGCGTAATGCAAATCGGCTCCCACGCATTCTGTAATTGCGAAAGCCTGACAAGCGTCAACATTCCCAACGGCGTGACGCAAATCGGTGATAGTGCGTTCCGTTTTTGCAGAAGCCTGAGCAGTGTCCATATTCTCGACAGCGTAACGAAAATCAGTGGCTGGGCGTTCAAGGATTGCAAAAGCCTGAAAAGCGTCAGCGTTCCGGGAGGAGCGGAAATTGACGCGCGCGCATTTGAGAGTATCACACACATAGAACTAAAACCAATGCCTAAATCGCAACCTACGCCGCCCAAGCGCACGGGGACTATCATGGATTCAGGGCGCACAGGAAATTGCACATGGACACTATATAGAGGTGTTTTGACAATTTCCGGTCACGGGAAGATGGAGAATTATAGTGTTGAAAATAAATCTCCATGGACGTGGCGTTCAGATATTTATTCTGTCATCATCCAAGGCGGTGTGACGCAAATCGGTGACGATGCGTTCAGTTTGTGTCAAAACCTAACAAGCGTCAACATTCCCGCCAGCGTAACGCAAATCGGCAAATGCGCGTTCTACGCTTGCACAAACCTGAAAAGCGTCAACATTCCCGCTAGTGTGACTCAAATCGGCGAGTGCGCGTTCGATGGTTGCGAAAGCCTCACAAGCGTCAATATTCCCGCCAGCGTGGCGCAAATCGGCAGGCACGCATTCCTTGGTTGCACAAGACTAACAAGCGTCAGCGTTCCGAGAAAGGCAGAAATTGAGAAGTACGCATTCGACCCGAATACGCATGTTTTGAGGCGCTGACGCGCCAAACACCGGAAAGGAGTGACTATGGCGGCGAGACAGGAGACTTGCGCCTTTACGGGCCACCGCCCCGGGAAACTGCCGTGGCGCGACAACGAATACGACCCGCGCTGTGTCGACTTGCGGCGGAGAATCGCCGACGCGCTGGAGATGGCCTACGAGGAGGGCTTCCGGCATTTCCTCTGCGGCATGGCGCAAGGTTGCGACCTGTACTTCTGCGAGGAGGTGCAGAACCTCAAACGGATACGCGCCGGGGTGACACTGGAAGCGGCCCTGCCCTACATCGACCACACGGGCCACTGGCAGACGCCGCAACGAATCAAGTACGCGGAACTGCTCCGGGGCTGTGACTTCGCGACGCCCGTTTCGCCGTCGCACGTACCGGGTTGCATGCTACAGCGCGACCGCTATTTAGTCGACCACGCGTCGCTGTTGCTGGCGGCCTACGACGGCACCCCCGGCGGCACGCGCTATACCATCGAATACGCGCTCCGGCGGGGCGTGGAAGTCCGGTACCTGCCCATCGTCGACGCCTGATTCGGCGAATTTCGGGCGCGCGGCCTGAAATTCTGGTTGTAATCCCGCCGCGAATGCGGTATAATGGCCTCTATGGAACTTCCGTAGAGATTTCAACACAAGCACAAGGAGAGTAACGAGATGAGCTATTCTGTCAAGGACATCCGGAATGTCTGTCTGCTGGGGCACAGCGGGAGCGGCAAGACCGCCCTCGCGGAAAGTATGCTCTACGTGACAAAGACGATTGACCGCATGGGCCGCGCCGCCGACGGGAATACCGTCTGCGACTCCGACCCCGAGGAGGTCAAGCGGCAGATTTCGCTGTCCACCGCCGTGGCCCCGATGGACTACAAGGGGTGCCGCATTAACGTATTGGACGCCCCCGGCGCGTTCGACTTCGCCGGGGAGGTCATGGAGGCGCTGAGCGCCGCCGACGCCGCCGTGATTGTCTGCGCCGCCAAGGACGGCGTATCCGTGGGCGTCGAGAAGGCGTGGAAATACTGCGAGGAGCGCAAAATTCCCCGCTTCGTGTATATCTCCCGTATCGACGAGGACAACAGCGACCCCGCCGCGACATTAGAGGCACTCCGTGCCCGCTTCGGCAACAGCATTATTCCCTACGCCGCGCCCGACGGGAAGAACGTCCCCGCCGCGATTGCCGACCTTGTGGCGGCGTCCGAGGACGAACTGAAAGAGGCCGCCGCCGGGACGAGTGAGGAACTGATGGAGAAGTTCTTCGACACCGGCGACCTGTCGCCCAACGAGATGAAGCAGGGACTGCGGCAGGCCGTACGCGAACACGCGCTCTATCCGGCGCTGTTCGGTTCGGCGGTCAACGGCACGGGCACCGCGACGTTGTTGGACACCATCGCGCACCTGTCGCCGAATCCCACCGAGGGCCCCGCGCCCAAAACCGAATCCGGCGACGATTTCGCCGTCAACCCCGACGGCGCGCCCGTGGCGTTCGTCTTTAAGACGCTCTCCGACCAGTACGGCAAATACTCCTTTGTAAAAGTCCTCTCCGGCACGATTACCCCCGATTTGCCCCTCTACAACTCCCGCACGGGTTCCACCGAGAAGTTAGGCCGCCTCTACTCCATGCGCGGCAAGAAGTCGGCGGAAGTCAAGGAGCTTGTCTGCGGCGACATCGGGGCCATCGGCAAGATGGACAAAGTCAAGACCGGCGACACCCTCTCCGACGCGAAATCGCCCGTGACTATCGCCCCGATTCCGTTCGCCGAGCCGTGCTATTCCGTCGCTATCGTGCCCAAGACCAGAGGACAGGAAGATAAAATTTCACAGGGCCTTGCGCGTCTGAACGAGGAAGACCCGTCTTTCTCCGTGGGCAACAACGCCGAAACGCATCAAATGGTACTCTCCGGCTCCGGCGACATGCAGGTTGATGTACTTGTCAGCAAGCTGAAAAGCCGCTTCAATGTCGAGGCCGAGCTGAAACCGACGCGTGTGCCGTACCGCGAGAAAATCCGGAAGACCGTCCAGAAGCAGGGACGCCACAAGAAGCAGACGGGCGGCAGTGGACAGTTCGGTGACGTGTGGATTCGCTTTGAACCCAACCCCGAAGAGGAAGACATGGTATTCGCGGAAGAGGTATTCGGCGGCTCCGTGCCGAAGAACTTCTTCCCCGCCGTGGAAAAGGGACTGCGCGAGGCCTGCGTACACGGCCCGCTGGCCGGATACCCCGTCGTGAACCTCAAAGCGGTGCTCTACGACGGCTCCTATCACCCGGTCGACTCGTCGGAAATCGCGTTCAAGACCGCCGCGCAGCTTGCCTACAAGGCCGGCATGCCCGAGGCCAACCCCGTACTGCTCGAACCCGTGGGCGAACTCAAAGTGACCGTACCCGACAACTACATGGGCGACGTTATCGGCGACCTGAACAAGCGCCGGGGCCGCGTCATGGGCATGGACCCCACCGGCGACGGCAGTCAGGTCATTTCCGCCGAGGTTCCCATGGCCGAAATGGGCTCCTACGCCATCGACTTGCGCTCCATGACGCAAAGCCGCGGGAGTTTCACCTTCCATTTCGTACGCTATGAGGATTGCCCCCCCGTTGCACAAGAAAAGGCTATCGCAGAAGCCAAGGCTTTAGCGGAACAGCAGTAAGCGCTATACGCGGCGGCGAAAAAAGTGTCTCTTGACAGTCCGCCGCGTTTCTGTTATCTTGTGACAGTCCCGTCCCGTATGGGACAGGTGGGTTGAAATAAATGTCCGTTACGAAGACTGTCCGCCTATCGCACAGGAAATTGTCCCGCCCCAATATGGGGCGGGCGGGTGTCAATCAGTATGCTATAGTCTCCCGCGCTTCCCCACGGATAGCGCGGGGACTGTATCATAAGTCAGCTACATGAGGGGATTCACGAACAGGAGGAAACGAACATGAAGAAATGGGTTTGTTCCGTATGCGGTTACGTCTACGAGGGCGAAAATCCGCCGGAGAAGTGCCCGCAGTGCGGCGTTCCGGCGTCCAAGTTCAAGGAGCAGTCGGGCGACATGACCTGGGCCTCCGAACACGTCGTAGGCGTCGCGCAGGGCGCGCCCGAGGACATCCTGGAAGGCCTCCGCGCGGACTTCCGCGGCGAGTGCTCCGAGGTCGGTATGTATCTGGCCATGAGCCGTGTCGCGTTCCGGGAAGGCTATCCCGAAATCGGCGAATACTGGCGCCGCGCCGCGCTGGAGGAGGCCGAACACGCCGCCAAGTACGCCGAACTGCTCGGCGAGGTCGTCACCGACAGCACCAAGAAGAATCTGCAAATGCGCGTGGACGCCGAGAACGGCGCCTGCGCCGGAAAGACCGCCCTTGCCAAGAAGGCCAAGGCGCTGAATCTCGACGCGATTCACGACACCGTACATGAAATGGCCCGCGACGAGGCCCGCCACGGTCAGGCCTTCGCCGGACTGCTCAAGCGCTACTTCGGCTGATATCCTTCTTTCCCGCTCCATATAAGCGGGTGAGTTGAATCAGTCCGGGGAGAACGAGTACGAACCCAATCCGAAAGAAACCGACGTGGTATAATTCGCCCCTCTGTCACGCGTGACAGAGGGGCATATCGTCAGGCGTCCGCGTCGAACGCCCTCCGGCGGGAATCGTCCCGGGAGAAGTCGTCGCGCCGGTGGACGTACTCCCGCCGCCCGAACGAAAGTTCCGGGGACGGCGCGCCAAATTTGAAATCGGCCTTCGGTCTTTTCGCGGCCTTCGGTTTCCTGACAGGCTTCGATTCCGCGTCCGTAACGGGCTTCGCGTTCGTCTCCGCGACGGGTTTCGATTCTGTGTCCTCTACAGGTTCGGATTCCGTGCCGGAAATGGGTTTGTCCTCCGTCCCGGCCTCCTTTTCCGCTTCCGCGCGCTTCCTGATTTCTTCCTCCAGCCGTAAAGCCTCCTCGCGGGCCTGCCGCTCGCTCTCCCGCTCTATGGCCTCCTCCGCCTCCGTTGGCATTTCGCGATACTCGTCGCTCTTTGTGAACTCCGTCATCGTCTGCGTCAGGCGGTTGAGGCGTACAAGTGCGCTCTCGTCGCCGTTCTTCGCCGCCGTCAGGATGTCCGCCAGCTTCGACACATGCAGACGCCGCGCCTCGTCTTTCGTCTTACAGTGCTTCAGCTCTTCCTCGTAGGCCTCCTGTTCCTTCTCGACTTCCCGGAGTTTCTCGTACATCACGGGATTCTTCGCCCGGAGGTACTCCCACTCGTCATAGGAGAGTTTCTTCCCGGCCTGCGCCTTCGTCATAATCGCCGACATTTTACTGTCGGCCTCGTCGGTCTGCGGCAACACCGAGGACGCCTTCGTGATGTTCACGTAGTCACTCAGTGAAAATCCAGTACATTTACCGTTATGGGGTTTTCACTGCTGACAATTCCCAGACTGAATGATTGCAAAAGCGCCTGCTTTCCCACTTCGCCGAATCCGATGATCAACAGGTTTGTGCTCCAGTTTTTTATATCAACATTCTTCTGCGTATAATAATTGTGTATGGAATAGGTATCATACATTTTTCGCACCTGCATCTCGGCCAGATTGACCAGCTCCAGATCGAATATCTTCCCGCTC
>CAMHBH010000085.1 GCA_946183175.1 uncultured Oscillibacter sp. | reverse complement strand
CCCGGCATGGACGAGGGCATAAGGGCCTTTATCCGGAGGGTTATCCGTACCGCGCTGGCGGCGGAGGGCGTGACGTTCCGCTGTGAGGTCGACGTTCTGCTGACTTCCGACAACGGGATACACGAAATCAACCGCGAACAGCGCGGCGTCGACGCCCCGACGGACGTATTGAGCTTTCCAGCGTTCGACCTGTCGCCCGGGGAACTCCCCGACCCCGTCGCCGACGCCGACCCGGATACCGGCTGTGTGCCCCTCGGCGACATGGTGGTGTCTATGGAGCGCGTCGCGGCGCAGGCGAAGGAGTACGGGCACTCGAACCGCCGCGAGCTGTCGTACCTGGTCGTACACTCGGTTTTACACTTACTCGGCTACGACCACATGGATGAGGGCCCGCAAAAGGCGCAAATGCGCGCGCGCGAGGAGGCCATTTTAGCCGAACTCGGGCAGACGCGCTAGCAGTCACCAACGAACCCCGCTTCCCATAGAATGGGGAGAGGTGAGACACATGACGGCTTTTCAGGATGGAATTTTCGCGTTTTTCGCGGCGGTGGGCGTGGTGACGCTCGTATGGCTGGCGGCGGGGGCGCTTCTGCACGCCGGGCGGCCCGTGATTCCGGACTTGCTTCTGGCGCTCTCCCTGCGCGGGGAGGCCCCCGCTATGGAACAGGACGTGCGGGAGATACGGCGCATTCTGCGACAGCTCCCGACGTCGCGGCTGGTACTCGTCGACTGCGGGCTGTCCGACGAGGCCCGACGCCTTGCGCAGTATTTAGCCGACCGCGAGGAGGGCGCGGAACTCGTCACGGCGGAGGAGTTCCGGCTACGCTGACAGAGAGGAAGTACACATGAACGAGAGAACCACCGTTGACGGGACTGTGCGGAGCGTCATTTTCCACAACGCCGAGAACGGCTACACCGTCCTGAAGCTCAACACGCTGGACGGCGAAAGCGTGACGGTCGTCGGGTGTATCCCGGGCGTCGCGCCGGGGGAGGGGATGTCGGTTACGGGCGCGTGGGAGACCCACCCGCAACACGGCGAACAACTCCGCGCCGAGGAAGTGGAGCGGCATTTGCCCGAAGACCCGGCGGAGATTTACAGCTTTTTGTCGTCGGGAGTTTGTAAAGGGCTAGGCCCGACGACCGCGAAACGCATGGTGGAGAAGTTCGGCGAGGAGACGCTTTCCGTACTCGAACAGTCGCCCGAACGCCTGACGGTTCTCCGGGGCATGACAAAGAAGAAGGCGCAGGAACTCTCGGAGGCGTTCCGGCAGACGATGGGCCTACGGCGGCTGATGGCGTTCCTGTCGCGCTACGAACTCCCGCCCATACTGGCCACGCGTCTGCGGGAGCGCTATGGCAATTCGGCGCTGTCGATTCTCACGGAGAACCCGTGGCTGTTGTCGATGGACGAAAACGGGGTGTCCTTTACGCTGACCGACCGCATTGCCATGAGCATGGGATTCCCGCCCGACAGCGAACAGCGCGTACAGGCCGCGATTGTCTACAACCTGAACTATCAGGAGAAGAACGGGCACGTATTTCTCCCCGACGGGAAGCTCATCGACGCGACGGCGCGCCTGTTGAATTGCCCGCCGGAGCTGGCGGCCCGGGGATTGGAAACCCTGCTGGCGCAAGGCGTCCTAGTACGGGAGACTGTCGGAAACGCGGAGGCGTGTTACCTGCGGCGGATGTGGGAGGCGGAAACGTCGGCGCAAATCCGGCTGGAGGCGTTGCTGTCCGCCGCGCCCGACAAAAGCCGACAGGCCGACCGCGTACTCGACGAAGTAGAGCGGTCGTTACACGTCACCTACGCCGAACACCAGCGGGAGGCGGTACGCCTCGCCGCGAAGGTGGGCGTACTGATTCTGACGGGCGGCCCGGGCACCGGCAAAACGACGACGGTACGGGGTATTGTGTCGCTGTTCAGGCGGATGGGGCTTGACATGGAGCTGTCGGCCCCCACGGGGCGCGCCGCACAGCGTCTGGGGGAAGTCACGGGCATGGAGGCGCGCACCGTGCACAGACTGCTCGGCATGACCCGCGACGAGGAGACCGGGCAAACCGTGTTTACAAAGTCGGAGGAAGACCCGCTGAAAACCGACGCCGTGATTGTCGACGAAATGTCGATGGTAGACTTGCCGCTGTTCTCGGCGTTGTTACGTGCGTTGCGCCCGGGTACGCGGCTGGTACTCGTCGGCGACGCCGACCAGTTGCCGTCGGTGGGGCCCGGGAACGTCTTTTCCGACCTAATCCGGAGCGGGCGGATTCAGACTGTTTTCCTGCGGGAGGTATTCCGGCAGGCGGAACAGTCGGCGATAATCCGCAACGCCCACGCCGTCAATACCGGACAGGCCCCGCGTTTACAGAACGACCAGGGAGATTTCTTCTTTCTGCGGCGTTTCGCGCCCGAACAGGCCGCCGCGACGATTGTCGAACTCTGCCGGACGCGCCTACCGGATAACATGGGCATCCCGTCCGAACAGATACAGGTACTCACGCCGACGCGGAAGGGCGTCTGCGGGACTGCCGAACTCAACCGCCGCCTACAGGAAGCGCTCAATCCGAAGGCCCCCGGGAAGCGCGAACTCCGCTGGGGCGACACGCTTTTCCGCGAGGGCGACAAAGTCATGCAGACGCGCAACAACTACGACGTAGTCTGGGCCAAGCCCGATAACAGCATAGGGACGGGCATTTTCAACGGCGACGTGGGGAAGATTCTTGAAATCGACCCGTCCGGGCAGTCGATGTTGATTGATTTCGACGGGCGGGCCGCGCCATTTTCGCCCGAAATGCTCAACGAGCTGGAGCTTGCCTACGCGATAACCGTACACAAGGCGCAGGGGAGCGAGTACCGCGCGGCGGTACTCGCGGCAGTCCCGGCGGCGCGCAGCCTCATGACGCGCGGCGTACTCTATACGGCGCTGACCCGCGCACGGGAACTGCTGATTCTCGTCGGCGACCCCTACGCCGTCGGCGAAATGGCCGCGAACAACTGGCAGCAGCGGCGTTACAGCGGCCTGTACTGGCGGCTGTCCCGTCCGCCCGTTCCGTGACGGGCGTCCACATACGCGCGCGCGTCGGGCGGTTGGGCGCGCGAATCACGTCGAAAGAGAGGATACAAACAAGATGAAACGGAAACTTGCCGGACTGCTCTCGATAGTCCTGCTACTGTCGGGCGGGGGCGCGCTGGCGGCGGACAAGTCATTTCGCGACTTGCCGTCGACCCACTGGGCCTACGCGGAAATCACGCGCGCGGTCTCTCACGGAATCATGAACGGCCTCGGCGACGGTACCATGAACCCCGACGGCACCCTGACCTGGGCGCACTATCTGGCGATGATTAGCCGTACCTTCGCGCCCATGGCCTACGAGGGCGCGCGCTCCGCCGGTACCGACTGGAAAACCGCCGGGTATCAGGTCTCGGCGAACAGGGGCTATCTGCTACAGAATGACTTCCTCCCCGTCAGCCTGTCCACGCTCAACGAGCCGATTTCCCGGCAGGACGTGGCGGTACTGCTCAGCCGCGTACTACCCGCCGCGTCCGGTTCCGGCTACGCGCCGGATACTCCCGCCCCCGCGCCCGCGAATGATAACGGCGATACGACCGCCCCCGCGAACGACGACGGCTATACGACCGCGCCCGCGAACGGCAACGGCAACGCCCATATGACCGTCACGACGGATTCCTCCGGGGATATGTGGCTTGTCATAGACGGGGTGTCCATCCCTCTGACGCCCCGGCAGGCCGCCTACAACCCCTCCGGCAGTTCCTCCGACCCGCCGCTGTCCGACTTCGCCGCGCTCGACAGCGGACACCAGGCCGCTTTGCGCCGCCTCTACGACCTGGGAATCGTCCGGGGCAAGGCCGACGGCACGTTCGGCGGTGCCGACACCGTGCGGCGTTGCGACGGGGCCGTACTGCTCATGCGCACCGTGAACGCCGTCGACACCCTCCGCGCCGGGGAAGTCGTCGCGCTGGCGTTCGACCTCGTAGACGGCGACGGCAAACCCGTCGGCGGGGCGATTGAGGCCAACGCCCGTATCGGCGACAGCCTCTCCGGACTTGCGGCGGTCTACGCGCCTACGGGCTACAAAGTCGCCCCGCAGGACGGGAAGGTCAGCGCGATTCAGAGCCGCTACGCGCTGAAATTCGCGCCCCTGACGCAGGCCGAACGCGAGGAAATCGAGGCCGACGCGCAGTACCGGCAGGGGCAGATTTCCTACGAGGAGTACACGGCGAAAGACTTCTGGCTTAGGAAACTCGGCGACAACGCCCGGAAGCGTCTGCTGATTTTCGGCCACGAGTACACGGAGGAAATCACCGTCACGGAGGCGGCGGAAGTCCCGGAGGGCACGAAGGCGGCGGAAGTCCCGGAGGGTACGGAGGCCCCGGAGCCCACGCAGACGACGCAGACCGTCACGCGCACGGAGATTGAATACAACTCCCCGGAGGAGTGCGAAACCCATATGGCGTCCGTGGAAGTCCCGGTATGGAAGCTCCGCGGACAGCAGAAGTCCCCCGGGACTTTACACCTCACGGTCAACGCCGCGCTGGCGGAGGAAGTCACGGCGATTTTCACGGAGATTTACAACGACCCGGAGCAGTTCCCGATTTCGGACGGCGGCGGCTACTCCTGGCGTACGAACTCCAGAAGCGAACACATTCAGGGGACGGCAATCGACCTGAACGTAGACTCCAACTATCAGGTGCGCGACGGCGGGGCGATAGTCGGCGACCACTGGACGCCCGGAGAAGACCCGTACTCCATCACGCCGGGCGGGAGCGTCGTCCGAATCTTCGCCGAGCACGGCTGGGACTGGGGCGGCAACGCCTGGGCCGGGCATTCCGACCCCTCTTACGGCTATCACGACTACATGCACTTCTCCTACTTCGGCAGGTAATTTCTCCTCGCAGACACTAAGGGAAGCCCCTTTACACAAAAGCGCCTCCCCCGGATTCTGGGAGAGGCGCTTGCCGCTATTCCACAATGAGCGTTTTGCCGTCCATCTCCTCCGGACAGGCAAGGCCCATTACATCCAGCACGGTCGGGGCGATATCCGACAGCCGCCCTTCGCGGAGACGTGTCCCCGCGCCGCATAGCAGGAACGGCACCGGGTTCGTCGTGCCCGACGGTTGCGGGGAGCCGTTGTCCTGCAACATTTCCTCGGCGTTGCCGTGACTGCCCGTCACCATGGCGATACCGCCCAGTTTCAGCGCGGCGTCGACGACGCGCCCGATACACGCATCGACCGTCTCCACGGCGCGCACGGTCGTTTTGAAGTCGCCCGTATGTCCGGCCTTGTCGCAGTCGGAGAGGGTCAGCACAATCATGTCGTAAGTCCCGGCCTCCATGCGCGCGACGGCCTCGGCGGAGAGGTCTTCGGCGCTCTTCTCGGGGTGTACGGCGGCGTCCGGGCCGTAGAGCGACGGCACAGAGAAGCATTCTTCTCCCGGGAAGGGCGTCTCGCGCCCGCCGTCGAACAGCGTCGTCACGCGCTCGATACGCTCCTCTTCTCCCATACGGAGTTGTGTCAGGCCCAGCCCGCTGAGGTATTCGCCCAGCGTGTTGCGCAGTTCCGGGCGCGGGAAGGCCGCCTCGATTTCGGGCGCGCCGCACTCCCCCGTACTGACGCACACCAGCGGGAAAACCTGCCGGGTGAAGGCGTTGAACTCGTGGGAAGTCAGGGCCTGCGCGAGTTCTTTCAGGCGACTGCCGCCGCAGTTGAAGAAAATCACGCTGTCATGGTCGGAGACCGTCCCGCTGGCGTCGCAGATAATGGGCTCTATGAACTCGTCGGTAATCCCGGCGCGGTAGAAGCGCTCGACGGCGTCGGCGGGTACCGGATTCATGTCGGTACCTTCTCCGTAGACAAGGGCGTCGTAGGCCTCCTCGATGAGGTCCCAGCGCTCCTGTCTGTCCATGCCGAAGCGGCGGCCCATGACCGTCGCGATGTTGCCCGTGTCGAGTTCGCGGCAGACGGCCTCCGTACGGCGGAGGAAGTCGGCCCCGGAAGTCGGCGGCGCGGTGCGCCCGTCGAGGAAGGCGTGCACCCAGACGCGTTTGAGGCCGTAGTCGCGGGCCATGCGCAGGAGCGCGAACAGGTGTTCCGTGTGGGAGTACACGCCCCCGTCGGAGAGCAGTCCAATCAGGTGCAGGGCGGTGCCGGATTCCCGGCAGTTCTCCATCGCCCGCGCGTAGACCGGATTCCGGAAGAAGGAACCGTCGGCGATACTCTCCGAGACGCGGGTCAAGTCCTGGGCGACGAGGCGTCCGGAGCCGATGAGGAGGTGTCCGGCCTCGCTGTTGCCGCACTGCCCCGGCGGGAGTCCGGCGTCGACACCGGACGCGGCCAGCGCGGTACAGGCGTATTCCCGCCGGAGACGGTCCAGGGCGGGCGTATTCGCGGCCCAGACGGCGTTGCCCGCGGGTTCGCCGGACACGCCCAGACCGTCCGCGATAATCAGAATGTTAGGCGCTTTCATGACGGCTTTCCCTCATTCCGGTATCAGGATAGCGGCCCGCGCGGGCCGGAGCGAAAAAGTCACGCCTGTTCCTGATTGGCCGCGTTGATGATGGCGAGGAACTTTTCGGGAACCAGCGCCGCGCCGCCAATCAGGCCGCCGTCGATATCGGGCTGAGCGAGCAGTTCGGCGGCGTTCTTCTCGTTCATCGAGCCGCCGTACTGAATCGTAATGCCCCGGGAGACGCGCGCGCCGTAGAGCGTGCGAATCGTGGTGCGGATGTTCTTGCAGACTTCCCCGGCCTGTTCGGCGGTGGCGGTTCTGCCCGTGCCGATGGCCCAGATGGGCTCGTAGGCGATAACACAGCGGCGAACCTGTTCGACGCTGACGCCGCTTAGCGCGCTCTTGACCTGGAAGGCAATCAGTTCGTCGGTGAGGCCGCCTTCGCGCTGTTCGAGGCTTTCGCCCACGCAGATAATGGGGCTCATTCCGGCGTTGAGAACGGCGTGTACTTTCTTGTTGACGGTCGCGTCGGTCTCGCCGAAATACTGACGGCGCTCGCTGTGGCCCACGACGACGTATTTTACATTGAGGTCGGCGAGCATATCGGCGGCGATTTCGCCCGTGAACGCGCCCTTGGGTTCAAAGTACACATTCTCCGCGCCGACGGCGATACGGAGTTCCTTAAAGGCTTTGGTCGCCGTGGCGATGTTGCAGGCGGGTACACAGATGACCGTATCGCACCACTTCGGGCGAACCGTCCAGAGTTGTTTCAGCTCTTCGGCAAACTCTTTGGTCTCCCTGGCGGTCTTATTCATTTTCCAGTTACCGGCGATAATCGTATGGCGATACCTGCGATTCATGCTATCATACTCCTTGCTGTTTGTCGAATGCCCCCCGCGCGCGGAAGCGCGGGAGGCTCTTATTTTATACCGGAATCCGGCGAAATGTCAAGGATTTCCGGCTTTTGTGGCGTTTCAGGCGTCGAGGAGGCAGGCCACGCCGGGAAGCTCCTTGCCTTCGAGGAACTCCAGGGAAGCGCCGCCGCCCGTGGAGATGTGGGTCATCTTGTCGGCGTAGCCGAGCTGTTCGACGGCTGCGGCGCTGTCGCCGCCGCCGATAACGGTAATGGCGGAAGTCTTGCTCAGCGCGTCGGCGACGGCCTCGGTGCCCTTGGCGAACGCCGGGAACTCAAAGACGCCCATGGGGCCGTTCCAGATAACGGTACCCGCTCCGGCTACCGCGTCGCAGTAGAGCTTGATAGTCTCGGGGCCGATGTCGAGGCCCATCCAGCCGTCGGGGATTTCGCCGTCCTTGACGACCTGGGAGTTGGCGTCGGGGGCGTACTTGTCGGCGGCCACGGTGTCGACGGGGAGGAGGAACTTTACGCCCTTGTCGGCGGCCTTCTTCATCATGTCGTTGGAGTAGTCGAGCCAGTCCTTTTCGAGGAGGCTGTCGCCGACCTTGCCGCCCCGCGCGGCGGAGAAGGTGTAGGACATGCCGCCGCCGATGATGATGGTGTCGGCGATTTCGAGGAGGTTGTTGATGACGCCGATTTTCGAGGAGACCTTGGAGCCGCCGAGAATGGCGACGAGCGGGCGCTTGGGGTTGGAAATCGCGCCGCCGAGGAACTGCAATTCCTTCTGAATCAGGAAGCCCGACACGGCGGGGAGATAGTCGGCGACGCCGGCGGTGGAAGCGTGGGCGCGGTGTACGGAGCCGAACGCGTCGGAGACGAACAGGTCGGCCATCGACGCCATAGCCTTTGCGAGTTCGGGGTCGTTCTTGGTCTCGCCCTTCTCGAAGCGGGTGTTCTCGAGGAGCATAATCTGCCCGGGCTGGAGCGCGGCGGCCTTGGCCTTGGCGTCGTCCCCCGCGACATCCTTGGCCATGATGACATCTTTGCCCAGCAGTTCGCCGAGGCGAACCGCCACGGGGGCGAGCGTGAACTTGGGGTCTACTCCCTTGGGCTTGCCGAGGTGGGAGCAGGCGATGACCGCCGCGCCGTTGTCGAGCAGGTACTGGATGGTGGGCAGAGCGGCCTTGATTCGCTTGTCGCTGGTGATTTCGCCCGTGACCTTGTCCTGCGGGACGTTGAAGTCACAGCGGAGCAGGACTTTCTTTCCCTTCACATCTACATCCTTGACGGTCTTTTTGTTGTAGTTCATGCTGTCAATACCTCCCATGATGAAATATATCGGCGGCCTGGGGCCGGGGATACCGAGACGGCGGGGAATCAGCACAGGCCGGGGAAACCCGTCTGCCGGAGGGCCTCGTAGACGAGTACGGCCACGGAGTTGCTAAGGTTCAGACTGCGCGCGCCGGAGACCATCGGGAGACGCACACAGCGTTCCGGGAAGCGCTCCCGGAAATGCGCGGGCAGTCCGGCGGTCTCCTTGCCGAAGAAGAGCCAGCTTGACGGCGTGAAAACGGCGTCGGTATAGGGCCGGGGGGCTTTCGTGGTGCTCAGCCAGAGGTCGTGCGCGGCCTCCGGGCGCGCGGCGAAAAAGGCGTCGAGGCCGTCGTAGTCGAACACCTCCACGAGGTGCCAGTAGTCGAGGCCGGCGCGCCTGACGGCGCGGTCGGAGATGTCGAAGCCCAGCGGGCGAACCAAGTGAAGGCGGCTGCCCGTGGCGGCGCAGGTGCGCGCGATGTTGCCGCAATTCTGCGGGATTTCCGGTTCGACCAGGACGATGTTCAGCATGACGGCCCCCCTTGACGGCGCGTTTCCAGTCAGTGCGTCTATTGTAAACCTTTTCCGGCGTAAATTCAACGGCAATTTCAAAGAAATTTTCTTTTTTTGACGATATTTTCCCGACATCCCGCGACGCGGGGCCCG